>NZ_AFOC01000008.1:0-53113 GCF_000224455.1 endosymbiont of Riftia pachyptila (vent Ph05) | reverse complement strand
CGCCCAGAAGATGGCCATGGACCCCGCCATGGGACAGGACCACAGCGGCCATCAGCATAATCCGGCAGAGATGCCGATGGCCATGGGCACACCGAAGCCCGATATGGCCGAGGCCAGCGTTCCACAGCTACGCCAGCAGGGAGCTGGCGGCGATCAAACCGACTATGTCTGCCCCATGCACCCGCAGATTGTGACCAAAGATCCTGGCAATTGCCCGATCTGCGGCATGAACCTGGAACCCGTTAAACAAGAGGATGGGGCGGAGGGTGGAGCTCACGCCAAGGTCTCCGTCAGCCCGGAGATCGTACAGAGCCTCGGCATCCGTGTCGCCCAGCTACAACGCATGACCTTCAGCCGCACGGCGGAGACGATGGGGTACATCGAGTATGACAAGACGCGCCTGCGCCATGTCTACGCCCCGGCAAACGGTAATGTGGAGGGTCTGACTGTTCGTTCTGAAGGCGAACGGGTAGAGAAAGGGCAGTTTCTGTTCAAACTCTTCACCGCTGCCCTCTCCGACTACTACGACGACACCTTTGCCCAACTCGATGGCATCGTCGTCGACCTACCCGTGATCGAGGGGCAGTATGTCATGCCCACCACTAAGGTGATGACGCTGGCCGACCTTTCCAGCATCTGGGTGTTGGCGGATGTGTTCGAATCCCAGGCCGGCTGGATCCGCCGCGGTCAACAGGCCGAGGTGCGCACCCCCAACCATCCGGGACGCGTCTGGAAAGGCCAGGTTGAATATATCTATCCCAGTCTGGACCCTGAGACCCGGACGCTGAAGGTACGCATGCGCTTCGACAACCCTGACGAGGCGCTGCTCCCCAATATGCTGGCCGAGATCACTATCCACGGCCCTCCACAACCCGATATCCTGGCCCTGCCCAAGGAGGCGTTGATCCAGACCGGGCACCAGCAGCGCGTTATCCTGGCGCTGGAGGATGGCCATTTTCTACCGCATCCTGTCAAGACAGGCCAGGAGTTTGGGGATTGGATCGAGGTCACCAACGGGCTCACGGTTAACGATGAGGTGGTCGTATCAGGGCAGTTTCTGATCGACTCCGAAGCCAGCCTCAAGGGCAGCCTCGCCCGCCTGCACAGCCATTAATCAAACTAAAAATCGAGGGCCGTCACGGATATCTGCTGTTTCTTTCGGAAGGACCATGAAGCGCTTCCTGTGGAGCTGGCCGCAGCCTATTAGGCAGGAAGCTATCGATGCCGCGATGTGGAGGCTAAGGATAACCCCACCAGCGGCGGTTTCTCTAGAAACAGTCCATACCGGTGACTCAGTAGCCAATCTGACATTGGGCCATATAACCACCTTAAAAACCAAACTGGGGCTAGCATGATTGCTGCAGTTATTCGTTGGTCCTTAGCGAACCGACCGCTCGTTCTTTTACTCACACTACTGTTGACTGGCTGGGGGCTGGTATCACTCCAAAAGACTCCGATCGATGCCCTGCCCGATCTCTCCGACGCCCAGGTCATCATCAAGACCAGCTACCCTGGCCAGGCCCCCGGGGTGGTGGAGGCGCAGGTCACCTACCCGCTGACCACCGCCATGCTGTCGGTGCCTGGCACCGTAGCGGTACGGGGCTACTCCTACTTCGGCGACTCTTTCGTTTACGTGGTATTCGAAGACGGCACCGATCTCTACTGGGCCCGCTCGCGGGTGCTGGAGTATCTCTCTCAGGTCAGTGCCAGATTACCCGATGGTGCAACACCTGCACTCGGACCCGACGCCTCCGGTGTCGGCTGGATCTATCAGTATGCCCTGGTGGACCGACAGCAGAAACATGACCTGAGCCAACTCCGCTCGATCCAGGACTGGTTCCTCAAGTATGAGTTGCAAACGGTGCCCGGGGTAGCAGAGGTGGCTACCGTGGGTGGCATGGTGCGCCAGTATCAGGTAGTCCTGGAACCCAATCTGCTTCGCCTCTACAACATCCCCCTCTCCAAGGTAAAACAGGCGATCCAGGACGCCAACCGCGAGGTAGGCGGTTCAGTCATTGAACAGGCAGAGGCTGAACACATAGTCTACGCCACCGGCTATCTGCAGGGGGTGAAAGATCTGGCCCAAGTGCCACTGGGACTCAGCTCCAAAGGCACCCCGATCTTGCTGAAAGATGTGGCAAAGATCCGTCTCGGCCCACAGATGCGACGCGGCATCGCCGAACTGGACGGTCAGGGCGAGGTGGTTGGTGGCATCGTGGTGATGCGCTGGCAAGAGAATGCCCGCGCCACCATCGAAGCCGTGAAACACAAGCTGGAGTCGCTCAAGGCGGGGCTGCCGGAAGGCGTGGAGATCGTCGAGACCTACGACCGTTCACGGCTGATCAACCAGTCTGTGGACAACCTGCAACAGCGGTTGGTCGAGGAGTTTATCGTCGTCTCCCTGATCTGCATCCTGTTTCTGTTCCACCTGCGCACCTCACTGATCATCATCACCAGCCTGCCGGTCGGCATACTGGCCGCCTTCGGCATCATGCAGTGGCAGGGGATCAACGCCAATATCATGTCCCTCGGCGGCATCGCCATCGCCATCGGCACGATGGTGGACGCCGCCATCGTGATGCTGGAGAACGCCCATAAACATGCCGAACGTAACCACGGGGAGTGCCGTTGGAAACAGATCGAGGCGGCCGCAATCGAGGTCGGACCTCCGCTCTTCTTCTCACTGGTGATCATTACCCTCAGCTTTCTGCCGGTGTTTGTGTTGCAGGGCCAGGAGGGGCGGCTCTTCTCTCCCCTGGCCTACACCAAGACCTATGCCATGGCCGCCGCGGCTATCCTCTCGATCACCCTGGTGCCTGTGCTGATGGGCTACTTCATCCGCGGCAAACTGCCGCAGGAGGAGAGCAATCCGATCAACCGCTGGACCATCCGCGGCTATCTGCCGGTCATCCGCTTTACCTTGCGCCACCCCATTGCCGTCCTCTTTGTCAGCCTGCTGCTGACCCTCACCGCCGTCTGGCCGATCAGTCAGATCGGCTCGGAGTTCATGCCGGAGTTGGATGAAGGGGATCTGATGTATATGCCCACCACCTTCCCTGGGCTATCGATCGGTAAGGCGCAAGAGCTGTTGCAACAGACCGACCGGTTGATCCGCACCGTACCAGAGGTGGAGCGGGTATTCGGCAAGATCGGGCGCGCCGAGACCGCTACTGATCCAGCCCCCCTGACCATGATCGAGACCACCATCACCCTCAAGCCAAAGTCAGAGTGGCGGGAGGGTATGACCCTGGATAAACTCAAGCAGGAGCTGGACCGGCGGGTCGATATCCCCGGCGTAACCAACGCCTGGGTGATGCCGATCAAGACCCGCATCGACATGCTCTCTACCGGTATCAAGACCCCCGTTGGAATCAAGATCGCCGGCCCTGATCTTGAGGTGATCGAGGATATCGGGGAGGTGATCGAGGAGGCGCTGCGCGGGGTGGAGGGCACCGCCTCGGTATTTTCCGAGCGGGTCGATGGCGGACGCTATCTGAAGATCAAGATCGATCGGCTACGGGCGGCGCGCCTTGGCCTCAATATCAAGGATGTCCAGGAGATCATCAGCACCGCCATCGGCGGCGTGAACGTGACCGAGACCGTTGAAGGCCTCGAACGCTATCCGGTGAATATCCGCTATCCACGCGCCATTCGCGATAGTGAGGAGAAGTTGCGCCATCTTCCCATCGTCACGCCAAACGGCCGCCACATCACCCTCGGCCAGATCACCCAGATCGAGGTGGAGGATGGGCCACCGATGATCAAGAGTGAAAACGCCCGTCCCAACGGCTGGGTCTTTGTCGACATCCGTGGACGGGATCTCGGCTCCTATGTCGCTGAGGCACGGCAGCGGGTTGACGCGGCGATCACCCTACCGCCAAATTACTCAATCACCTGGTCGGGGCAGTATGAACATTACCAACGCGCCAATGCACGACTGATTCAGGTCATCCCGCTGACCTTTATCATCATCCTGGTGCTGCTCTACCTGGCATTCCGCAACCTGACCGAGGTGGGGATCATCATCGCCACCCTGCCGTTCGCCCTGACCGGCGGCGCCTGGATGCTCTATCTACTCGACTTCAATCTCTCGATTGCCGTCGGGATCGGTTTCATCGCCCTGGCCGGCATCGCCGTAGAGACCGCAGTGGTCATGATTGTTTACCTCAATCAGTCCTACCGGGCCGCACTACAGGCGATAGAGCTGCACGATCGCCGGCTGACCAGGGAGGAGTTGAGCGAGTCGGTGATCGAGGGCGCGGTGATGCGGGTCCGCCCCAAGATCATGACCGTGGCCAGCGTTATCTTTGGTCTGCTACCGGTGCTGCTGGCGAGTGGCAGTGGATCAGATGTGATGCGTCCGATCGCAGCGCCGATGGTGGGGGGGATGTTGAGCGCCGCCCTACTCACCCTGGTGGTGGTTCCGGCGGTCTTCTATCTATGGAAGCAGCGCGAGAGTGAGAGGTAATCAAGGCATGTTGTGAGAGGCAGCCTCTACTTCTGATCTGCAGATGGCGGCTCAACACGTCGGATCGCGCTCCTGCCACCTTGATCAGCATCGAGCGCCAATTCGATATGGCTAGCATTCTGTCTCATCACCACCCGATCCCTGGCGACCTCGGCAACCAACCAACCACTATAATTATCCCCCACCTGTAGACGGATCACCGAATTACCCCGCACCTCTCTTACCACTGCGATGCGCCGCTGATTGACGATCACTACCCCCTCCAGCTGTAGACTGGGGCGCGCCTGTACCACCGGCTGAACCTGTCGGATCTCCGGCTGAGGCGCCACACGCCCTTCAATAAACAGAGGGCGTTCAAGCACCTCACGAAAGGCACTGCGGGGAGGGATGGTATAGGCGCCACTGTCTGGCAATTTCAGCGTGTTAGCCACCCCATTCGCCTGGGTGGATACTGGCCGCGAGTCGTCCTGCTTCCGCTCCATATCTTCCCATTGCAGAAGCAGTAGCTTGCCAAGCCCCGCGAGGGCCAACAGCAACAACAGACTGAGGATATTAATACGGCCACTGATGCTATTCACCCTCAGCCCCTGATGTAACCCGACAGAACAAAAGTACAAGCAAGCTCAGTCCCGGCCTTAGCCCACTGATTTCTGCCCGCTGCCCCATGGCGGCGGGATGTGCGTTTTCCTTGCAGCTGCAGATCAGAGATAAGCAGATAGGGCTCTCCCGATTCCAGCGCATAGAGAACACCAAATATCGACTCCATCGCCCCCTTCATGCTAACCCGGATAGAGACCCTGCCGAAACTGCCATCTTGTTCGATCGGTAGCACCCGTGTACTCAAGAGCTTGCCCCGGCTCGAGCGAACTACGCGGGTCAATATACCTTGGAGCTCAGCACCGCCAAGAGACTCACTCTGTGCCCTCAGATAACGCTTGTCCCTCCGGTTAGCCATCTCTAGTTGCTGATACTGTTGTTGTAATGCTTCCGCTACAGCCACCGAACGTTGATAGATCTCAATGCGTTTGCGGACGCTGGCAATCTCATCATCGTAGGATTGCTTGATCGTCAAATACGGGATCAGCAGAGCCGCCGCGCCCCCGACAACAAGCAACAGCAGCAATAGCTGTGCTGCCAGCTTGCGCAGGCTGGGAGATACACCAAGCCTCATCGAGTCGCCTCCGTGACAAATTGCGCGGAGAGATGGAACCGCTCCATATCATTGATTGCGTTCTTGGTAATGGAGGAGCGAAAGCGTGCATCGCTAAAGCTATTCGATGACTCCAGCAGCGAGATTAGCGTCGACGCCGACGCAGAAAAACCATGCACCTGCACATCTCCCGCATCAATCTCGAGTTGATCGAGCCAGGTATTATCCGGCAACAGATGTGTCAGTTCATTGATCACTTCCAACACAGGGGCGTGTTCCATTCTCTTTTCGAGGATAAATCCAGCCTCATTTTTAGCTGTATCGACCCGCTCCCGTAACTCACGCGCCTTCACCACCTGCTGCTTGAGCTGAGCTGCCTTGAGCTGTAAACGCTCCAACTCAACGCTTTTCTCCCAAAGCGGAAAGAGCAGATTGCTCAAACCAAGCAGCAGCACCAGACCTGCGAGCAGATAGTTGAGGCGCCTGGCAAAGGAGTAGCCCCTTCTCCGCTGCTCCCCCGGCATAAGATTCAGCTCGAGCGATTCGCCGGCAATCTCGCCATCCACCGTGACCGCATCTAATCGGATCGCGTGTTTGCTGAGCTGCTCCAAAAGCAGATCGACACGCCCCCTGGGGGCGACATAGAGATCAATCGTCAGGGTCTGACTGCCCCGATTGCGGGCAACGCACAGGGAATCGAAGTAGACTTGCGACAACCTGAACGGCGTCTCCTGCTCCAGCTGAAAGGTGAGCACCTCCCGCAGATTGGATTCCGCAACTCTAGGTAGGATTAGCCGCTTTTTCAGGTAGCCCTCTGGGGGCAGAATCAGCTCCACTCTTCTCGCATCCTGCAACAGGAGTCGCTCTCTACCCAGCCCTGACGGATCGATCAAGCCAACCATCACGGGCTCGACCCCCTTCGCCCCTTTGACCACTCGCCTGATAGCGAGCTCATCACCCTCTACGACAATCTGGTAGACCTGCCCTCCAAACAGAATTCGCTTAACAAACTCTGGCATCATTCCGGTCAGTTCAGCAATCCACCAGTGCCAAAATTGAGCGGCTAGATCCTGCATCCGGGCGAACGACATAGCACTCTGTTCAGCCATCCTTCACCTCTTGGTCTCCCGCCAGCTCCCGCCAGGCAAGGATGCGGTAACGCCGTTGCAGATTGCCGCTGATATCAACGACCGCCCTGATATGAGAGCGGCCACCCTGCCCCGTCACTGCCCGCACATCAAGATGGTAGATCGGGTATGCCGGCAACTGCCGGGGGAGCGAGCCTGGCACCTGTGGCCTGTCTATCTGCCGGCCAGCCGAACCCCGCATCACAGCCGCCTCTTGCTGCTCCAGCTGGCGCAACAACGCAGCCGGGGCTTGTGCGCTGTCGAGGGCCCCACCTTTTGAATGCACGGTGATGAAGGGTACGATTGCACGGTAGGTCTCTGCCGTCATCCCCAGTACCATCTTCAGTTCCTGCACACTCTTGAAGCGGGCGTTGGCAGGACGATAGGCCAGCCCGGCTGTTGCATACTGCCTGGCCTCCGCCCCCTGTAACCGAATCAGGTCGTCAGCATCTCGCCAATCGAGGATGGCATCAACGAGAGAACGGGCCTGCTCCTCCTTCATACCAGTCGAGACAATCAGCGCTTCCAGGGTCGATGGCGTGGCCTGGTTGATATCGATAAGTCCAGTCGCATTGATGATCGAAACGGTGAGCTGTGTTCCCTCAAACTCAACCTGATTCTCCACACCCCGCAACCGGAAACCGCCCTCTCTGGATGACACAAGCAGATCATCGATCGCCATATACAGACCTGCCTCTGCATGTAATCGGGCCTGCAGTGCCTCTCGTTGATTGGCGGCCAGATTTAGCTCCATTCTACCGTTTCTGGCGTGGCTGCCCCCAATCACACTGAGCAGGACAATCAGCCACAACACCAAGAGCAACGCAATACCCCGTTCACCCTTGCCAGCCCTGTGCATTTTTACTTCATACCTCTCTTCCCACACAACGCGACTATCGGCCCCTGCGCCTCGAACGCGATCTCGGCTTGATACTCACTGTGGCCTGCAGATCTGATCTGACCCGAATAATCTTCTCTCGCACTGGCGCCCCATCCTCAATGCTAAAGCTAAAACTGATTAGCTGGGGATAAGCTGGCTCCTCCTGACGCCACTGCTCAACCCAGCCTAGATCTGTTGTCCGATGTTGCCCGTAATAAGCGATACGAAACTCGCTCAGTCCGTGCAACAACACTTGACTGGGGGCCTCCTCATCAATCCTTAAAGGATGATCACCCGGCAGCCGCGGAAGGTAGAAGAGCACCAGTTCCCCCCCACCATCCACGGAGGTGAATCTCAACAGGTACTCATAGTCTGCGAATCGCTCATCATACTCAGGCGCCGGCGCGATAAAGGCGAGCTGATTTGCCTCACCGTCAAACAAGAGATGCTCTTTTCCCCCGTCGCTATAACGCCCCATCCGCAGCTGCCGAATCATCTTTGCCAGCAGGCGCTCCGCAGCACGACCGGCATCACCTGACCCCACGCGCCGGATCCCTGCTTCCCAGCTCCTGCTTGCGTAGTGGACCGAACTGAAGGCTGCGGTCATCAGCAGCGACAGCAGAGCCACGGCAACCAAGATCTCCAGCAGGGTAAACCCCTGTTGTCTATGGCGGTCATTCACCAGCGCCATCCATCTCACTTCACCGATGGTGGCTTTAGCGGATCAAGCCTGAGGCTGCTCATATTCAACTCACGCTGGCGACCCAGCAACGACCAAGAAACCCGGACCTTAATTTGATAGAGCCCGCCCTCCTGAGTTCTGCCACTGGCATCGCTCCTTTCATAGGGCGTCACCGAGCGATTCCAGCGATAGCCACCAACGCTCTCGCCTCTCTCTACCCCCTCCAGCTCCCGCCAGTTCAGGTCCGTCCCTTCCAGCAAGTCCTGCACCAGCATCAGCGCTCCCATATGGCGCTGCGCAATCGAAATATTACTTAAACCACCGGAGAAGATGCGGTAGAGCACCGTCAGCGACATGGCAAGGATTGCGAAAGCAACCAGCACCTCAATCAGGGTAAATCCCCTCTGAGTCCCCCGCTTAATTGGGGATCTCACCCGAACGCTCCTCCACCTCCAGAACCCCACTGATCCAGTTCACCCGCAACAGGAAACGATGCTGTTCACTCCAGATCACTATCTGCCCCCCGCTAACCGTGCCATCTGGATAGGCGCTGAAGAGCACCACCTTATCCAACCCATCTCCTTTATCGAACTCGAGCCTCAGCCCATCCGGGATATCCAAGCTATTACGCCCGGCTTCGCTCAACAGGGCTCGCCTCTGCCGGTCGAAATAGATCTGCTGCTTCCGGTTGGAGACGATAGCCCGGCTGCGTGATTCTCTAACCATCAGCACCACATCGTTCACCAGACTCCTGGCGGAAACACCTGGCAAGGCTCGACTCAACAGCGGTGGAACCAACGCCACCATCATCGCCATCAGAGTCAGAACCAGCAGCAGCTCCAACAGCGTGAAACCGCCCGCGGTACGAGACATCCCCCCAGCCTCACCAACTCACCACATCCTGGTCCTCTCCAGCACCACCTTCCGTGTTGTCCTGACCCAGCGAATAGAGGTCGTAGAGGCCATTCTCTCCAGGAAATTGGTAGTGGTAGTCCCTACCCCAGGGGTCTTTGGGGATGCGCTTCTTTTTCAGGTAGGGGCCATGCCAGCCATCGACACCACCGGGCGCCTCCACCAGCGCCTGTAACCCCTCTGCCGTACTTGGATAACGCCCCACCTCTAAATGATAAAGGTCAAGACCTGCGCCAAACTCCTCAATCTGTAACTTCGCCGTGTCGGATTTGGCCCCGCCAAGATAACGCATCATCTGTGGCCCAACCAACCCCGCCAGCAACCCCAGAATCACCAACACCACCAGCAGCTCAATGAGTGTAAACCCCGTGAAATCAATCGAACGAGCCCCGCTAAAACGTCTTTTCATCACCTCTATCCTTCAGATAACCAGTTGATTAATACCCATGATCGCCACCAGAATGGACATGATCACCCCAGCAACGATCACACCCAGGAACAGAATCAGCATTGGCTCCAGGATCGCCAACGACTGCTTAATCGAACGGTTCACCTCTTTATCGTATATCTCCGCTATATGCAGCAGCATCTGCTCCAGCTCTCCGGATTCTTCACCCACACCGATCATCTGCACCGAAAACTCTGGAAAGCACCCCGCCTTCTTCAGCTGCGTGGTCAATCGCGCCCCCTCTTTGAGCCCGTTGATCACCCCATCCATGCTGTCGGCGATCACCCGATTCTGTAACGTCTCACGCACAATCCCCATTGCCTTCACCATCGGGATACCATTCTGCAGCAAAGTGCCCAAGGTACGGGAGAAGACAGCGACCTCCATCTTGGTAATCAGTTCCCCCAGTAACGGCAGTGAGAGGACGCGCCGATGCCAGCGGTACTGTCCCTTTGGACGCTGCAGCTGATAGCGAATCCACAACACAAACAGGACAATCAGCGAGACAAAGATCCAACCATAGGCCTTTAGCAGATCCCCTGCCTGCAACACGATGGCAGTGGAGAGCGGCAGTGCGGCCCCCATCCCCTCAAACAGCTCCTTGAACTGTGGAATGACATAGGTAAGAAGGATGATGATCGACACGATAGCGACTATCACCAGGATGATCGGGTAGATCATGGCGGACTTCAACGAGCCCTTCAGTTCGCTACTGCGTTCCAGATGATCCGCCAAACGGGCCATGACCGATTCGAGGGTACCACCCAGCTCACCCGCCCTCGCCAGGCTGATGTAGATATCTGGGAAGATCCCCTGTTGCGCTGCCAGGGCATCGGCAAAGGAGTCCCCCCCCTTGATCTTTTCCTGCAGTGCCGACAGCACCTGAGAAAATGCCGGATCACTATTTACCGAGATCAGTAACGCGAGCGAGCGATCGAGCGACAAGCCCGCCTTGAGCAGCGTCGATAGTTCACGGGTAAACAGCAGCAGTTGGTCTTTGTTGCGCCTAAACAGCCCAACAGGCTTCAAAGCCTTGGAGCTGGCACTCAAGGCATGGCTCAGTTCGACCTGAATTGGCACCCGCCCCTGCGCCTGGATCATCTTGACCACAGCCTCTCGGCTCGCACCCTCCGTCGTCCCCTCCGTAACCTCCCCGTCCAGTGATGCGGCCTTGAAAAAGTAGTTCGGCATATCAGTCCAGCCGCGTTACCCGCAATATCTCTTCGATCGTGGTCACACCCTTTGCCGCCTTTGCCATACCATCCTCATACAGTGTGAGCATGTTAGCCGAGCGTGCCTGACGTGCGATGCTGAGTGAATCGGCGCGCGCCATGATCAGATCCCTGATCTTATCGTCGAGCAGGATGATCTCCACGATCGCCGCCCGCCCGATATAACCTGTACCACGGCACTGCTCACAACCGTGGGCGGTGTAGAACTGCGCCGTCTCCATCTCGACGCTCGCCGACAAGCGCAAGCGCTGGGCCAGCTCCTCGCCAACCCGATAGGGCTGCTTGCACGCATCACACAGGCGACGCACCAACCGCTGGGCCAATACCGCCGTCAGCGTCGATTTCAGCAAAAAGTCATCCACCCCCATATCGAGCAAACGCGTGATGCTGCCAGCCGCATCATTGGTGTGCAGTGTAGAAAGCACCAGATGGCCAGTCAGGGCCGACTGTATAGCGATGGCTGCGGTCTCCTGATCACGCATCTCACCGATCATGATGACATCGGGATCCTGCCGCACGATCGAACGCAGGGCGTTGGAGAAGGTCAAGCCGATCTGTGGCTTAACCTGGATCTGGTTGATGCCGTCGATGTTATATTCGACCGGATCCTCCACGGAAAGGATCTTCCGTTCCGGGGTGTTCAGGTGATTCAGCGCCGCATAGAGGGTGGTGGTCTTACCGCTCCCAGTGGGGCCAGTCACCAGGATGATGCCATGCGGGATCGACAGGGCAGCACGCAGCTTCTCCTCCTGCTCACGGGTAAAGCCCAAGCACTTAAAGTCCCCCCCTGCGCCCTCACTGTGCAGCAACCGCAACACCACGCTCTCACCATACACTGTCGGTACGGTCGATACCCGCAGATCGAGCCAGACGCCCTTGACCTTTATCTTAAAGCGACCGTCCTGTGGCAACCGCCGCTCGGCGATATTCAGATTCGCCAATATCTTGACCCGCGAAACAACCGCCGCAGCAACCCCGGCTGGGGCGTCCTCAATCTCACGCATGATGCCATCGATGCGGTATCGAACCTTCAAGCTCTGCTCGAAAGGTTCGATATGGATATCTGACGCCTGTTGGTTTACTGCCTGCTGGATCAGTTGGTTCACCAGCTTGATGACCGGCGCCTCACTGGCCAACTCTTTGAGGTGCTCGATATCATCATCGCCAACCGCGCCAAGACGCCCCACCTCCCCCCTGGCAGCCGCCTCCTCATCGGTTTCGGTGTAGCGCTGCCGGAAGGCGGCCTCGATCTCCGACACCACCCCGACCCGCGGCACCACCTCACAACCCGAGACCATCTTCAGGGCCTCAAGCAGGTAGGGGTTATCCGGATCGGCCATCGCCACCATCAGGCCCGCCTCGTCCTCCTGCACCGGCACGCACAGATTGCGATTCAGAAACGCCAACGAGATACGCGAGCCATAGGGCAATCTCTCCGGGAACTCGCTCTCGTCGATCAGCGGGATCCCATGAAACGCCGATTGAGCCTGTGCCAGTTCCTGGTCGGAGAGCATTCCCATCCGCACCAGCAGCACGGCAAAAGAGCTCTCGCTCTGCTGCTCGGAGAAGATTCTAAGGGCATTTTCTGCCTCCTCCCTGCGCAGCCTGCCGGTCTGCACCAAATAACCACCAATCCCGCTATCGAGCAGACTGGCCTTCTGTTGTGGGCTGGCAGAGGGGGAATGCTGCCCCTTGATACTCACATCGGTGGTCATTCAGGATTTCTCGAAGAGGAGTGAAGAACAGCCAATGCGCCCCATCACTAGCCATCCTGTGCATCTAAGATTCCGCATGGGCGTTAATGTCTGATCGAGCGCTCCAGCGCACTCGCCTCTTTGAGACTCTTGCGCAGCTCGTCGGTCAGCACTTTGGCCTGCATTGGATTGGCCACCACCCGTGGCGTGATGGTGATAATCAGCTCGGTACGCGCAACATCTTTCGTCGTGTTGCTGAACATTTTTCCCACCCCGGGGAGATCCATCAAGATCGGGATCCCGTCCTTGGTGTCGTTACTGGTTTCACTGATAAGCCCACCCAGGATGATCGTCTGACCGCTGTTCACCACCACCGTGCTGTCCACGGTACGCTGCGCAATGGGGACATTCCCACCGCCCCCAACCGCTGGCGCCGAACCCGGTTTGCTCACCTCCTGGCTGATCTCTAAGGTCACCATTCCACCGACATTGACCCGGGGCGTGACGGTAAGCAGCGTACCGGTGTCACGGAACTGGACTTCGGTAACGATCGGGGCGTCGGGATTGGTGGTGCTCTGGGAGGAGCGTGTGATGATCGGGATCTGATCGCCGACCCTAAAGCTGGCCGACTGATTATCGACCACCATGATCTGCGGCGCGGAGAGGAATTTGACCGAGGATTGGGCGTTCAACAGATTAAAGAAGAGCTTCAACTCATCCATACTGTTCAAAATCCCCAGCGAGAACCCGGAGCCCGAGACCCCACTCGGCAGCGGCAGGTTCAGCCCACCCTGCCACTTATCGCTCCCCCCCATATTTCCCTGCAGGAACCAGCGCACGCCATAACTCAGGTTATTGGTCAGAGAGACCTCAGCGATGGTCGCCTCTATCAACACCTGCATCGGCGGCACATCGAGCTTGCGGATGGTCGCCTCCACCGACTTGTAATCCCGCGCCGAAGCCAAAACTAGGATCGCGTTACGATCTTGATCGGCGATGATCTTTACCTCACCTTGGCCAGCAATGCCCGGCGCCGGCTCGCCCGCCGGATCCATCGCCGCCGCCCCCATCTGAACCGCCGGATCGAGTGGCTTATCGGTCAGCTGTGGCGGTGGTGTGATCGCACTCTGGGTCGGCGAACGCACATTGGAACGCTCCGCCGGGGGGGAGGCCTGATCCGAACTGGGGGCGCTTTTCCCTCCCCCGCCACCAAAGATCTCCTGCAGCAACCCAGCGATGCTATCCGCCTTACCATACTTCAGGCGATAGACGTAGAGCCGTTGACCCGGCGATGTTGTACCACCCTGGTCGAACCGCTCCACCAGCTCCTTGATGGTATCGAGATAACCCGGCTGAGGGGTAATCACCATCACCGAATTGAGCCGCGCCACTGGCACCAGGCGAACCATGCCAGACAAGGGCCCCTCATCGGTAGCGACCAGCAGCTTGTTCAACTCATCGACCAAGGTGGCGGCATCCGCATACTCCAATGCGAACAGGCCGAAGGACATCCCCTTCAACCAATCCACGTCGAACAACTTTACCGTCTCAAGGGCCTGATTGATCTGAAAACGCGAGCCACGTATCAGCAGCAGGTTACGCGCATCGTTAGTCGTGAAGGTCAGCTCAGCCGAGGATACCGAGCCGAGGATCTTCTTCATCTCCCTCGCTGCGATGTAGCGCAACGGCACAATCTGGGTACCAAAGCCCGCGATGCCTGCCGCCCCCACCTTGCCGACAACCGGAACACTGGACTGTTTAGCGGCATCCGCAAGGGGGATGATCCGATAGAGCCCTGCGTCGTAGATCATCGCGGCACCATAGCTCTGCAGGAGCGACTCAAGAATCCCCATCACGCTGTCGATCGGTACAGGGTTATAGGTGCGCATGGTAACCACACCCTGCACCCGTGGATCGATGAGGTAGTTTTGTTTCAGGATCTCCTCGAATACGATCCGCACAACCTCATGCAGTTCGATGCCGTCGAAGTGGAGCGTAATCTCACCCGCCGAACCGCTCTCTTCACCCTGACCTGAGAGATTCAGAAACTTTCCACTGCCAACTTTGTAAAAAGGAGCTTTGGCTGATTGAACGGGCTCACTCCCCCGTCCTGAAGGGAGCGTGGTTGGAGCAACCGCGGCAGATTCCGGCATGCTCTCTTCCTGCATCCACTCTTGAGTCGATCCGTGCGCTACAACTGGCTCCTGCCGCGCTGGATCACTTTTTACGCCAGCCGCAGGCGTACACGCCGCCAGCACAGGCAGTAACAGGGACCACATAAATAGGTGGACAACTTTATTGGTCATGATGCTCTTCAAACCGCCGATTCAGGCCCGGCTTTCTCTTATTCTCTCTTTCACCGCTGGCTGCCGCCCCTGAAGCAGATGAAAACTGCGTCAGCATGGCGCAACATCCGACCGACCACCTGCCGGCTCCCTAAGCCGGGAAGGTTCGACTCAAGTCGACTCGAGTGTCTGCGATCCGAATGCAGCTGTTCAGACTAGCTGGCTTGGGCAGGCAATCGCGCATTTAGCCCGGCAGATGCAATTGATGCAAGTCCACCAGACTCCTACTCCCCCTTGATTGGCTTCGCGACGGATGTTCTTAGCCCTCACCATTCGAAGCGCGGCAAAACCTCCCCGTCATGCCCGAAAGGCCAGCAAACACCGACTTCATGGCCAATCCCGCCAAAAAAACATGGTGCCATCAACGCCGACCAATGGGACGATACTGCTTTCGCAGGAGACGGAGGGCGCCGAATAACGTGATATTTCGTCAAGGACTTACGAGTCTTCTTGGTCTCGGATCTCCAAACAATCTGCCAACCGAGGCGATCCTACCACACTTTTATTTCTTGCAGAGCGCAGCCTGCCTGGAGGCAGGCTGCGTAAACGCTACCCGAATAAGCTCCCCGCTCTTAAAACCGGACTAGAGGCAGCGGGGCTAAGGAGCCTCTGATCAGGTCATGAACTCGTATCTTGTGCCCAGAATATTCAGCTTCTGCGTTGCAAATCTCGGCAACGGCTCCATGCGTGACTCTACCTCCTGCATCCATGCAGTCGTTCGCAATCCCCTACAGGGATGTAGGGGAGGAGCGTGAGCAGGGAACGGTAGCTTTACATGCGATTTGCGCCTTGAATCTGAATATTCTGAGTCACAATCAACTTCGTCCAGACTTAATCAGAGGTTCCCTAAACGTCTCGCGCCGGCAGGCGCTCACTCTCCCGAAAGATTCAACATCAATGTATTGAGCCGCCGCACAAAGGCCGCCGGGTCATCCAGCTGACCACCCTCCGCCAGTTGGGCCTGGTCGAACAAAACCCGGGTCAGGTCGGCGAAGCGATCTTCGTCGGGTTCCTGATCGAGACGTTCCAGCAGGGGGTGTTGCATGTTGAGCTCCATGATCGGTGAGGTGCCGGGCGCGTCCTGGCCAACCGACTTCAGCACCCGCGCCAGATTGGCACTCATGTCGTGCTCCTCCACCACCAGGCAGGCGGGGGAGTCGGTGAGCCGGTGGCTGACGCGCACCTCTTTGACCGTCTCGCCGAGCACCTTTTTGACCCGCTCCAGCAGCCCCTGGTGCTCCTCCGCCGACTTCTCCTGGGCCTCTTTCTCCTCCTTGTCTTCCAGCTCACCCAGATCGAGGGCGCCCTTGGCCACCGACTGCAGCGGCTTGCCGTCGAATTCGGTGAGGCTGGAGACCAGCCACTCGTCGACCCGGTCGGAGAGCAGCAGCACCTCGATGCCCTTCTTCTTCAGCAGCTCTAGATGCGGGCTGAAGCGAGCGGCAGCGGCACTGTCGGCGGTGATGTAGTAGATCTTCTCCTGCCCCTCTTTCATACGCCCGATGTAGTCGGCCAGAGAGACATTCTGGGTGTCGTCATCGTTATGGGTGGAGGCGAAGCGCAGCAGCCCGGCGATCCGCTCCTTGTTACCGAACTCCTCCGCCGGCCCCTCTTTCATCACCTTGCCGAACTGGTCCCAGAAGGTTTGGTACTTCTCGGGCTCATTCTTCGCCATCTTCTCCAGCATGCCGAGTACGCGCTTGACGTTGGCCTGGCGGATGGTGTCGATCTTGCGATTGTGCTGCAGGATCTCACGGGAGACATTGAGCGGCAGGTCATCAGAATCGACCACACCTTTGATGAAACGCAGGTAGCGCGGCATCAGCTTTTCCGCCTCGTCCATGATGAAGACGCGGCGCACGAAGAGTTTTACGCCATGTTTCTGATCCCGGTCCCACATATCGAACGGGGCGCGGCTGGGGATGTAGAGCAGCGCGGAGTATTCGTTGTTGCCCTCGACCCGATTGTGGGCCCAGGCGAGCGGCTCTTCAAAGTCATGGGAGACGTGTTTGTAGAACTCTTTATACTCCTCGTCGCTGATCTCCGACTTGGGCCGCATCCACAGCGCAGTGCCCTTGTTGACCCGCTCAAACTCTGGCTGCTCCGGTTGCTCTTCCCCCGCCTCTGGTTCGCCGAACCGCTGCTTCTCCATCTCCACCGGCATCGCGATATGGTCGGAGAACTTAGAGATAATGGAACGCAGCCGGTAGTCCTCCAGGAACTCCTTCTCATCCTCACGCAGGTGCAGGATCACGTCGGTACCGCGGCTGGGCTTATCCACGTTCTCGATACTGTAGTCACCCTCGCCGGTGGACTCCCAGCGCACCCCATGCTCTTCGGCGAGGCCGGCACGGCGGGTGATCAGGGTCACCTTGTCGGCAACGATAAAGGCAGAGTAGAAGCCGACACCAAACTGACCGATCAGCTCGCTATCCTTGGTCTGATCACCGCTCAACGCCTCAAAAAACTTCTTGGTGCCGGAGCTGGCGATAGTGCCGATGGTCTCGGTCACCTCCTGACGACTCATACCGATACCGTTGTCGGAGATGGTCAGGGTGCCCGCCTCCTTGTCCATCGTCACGCGGATCCGTAGTTCAGGGTCATCCTCAAACAGCGCCTCGTCGGTCAGCGCCTCAAAACGCAGCTTCTCTGCCGCATCAGATGCGTTGGAGACCAGCTCCCGCAGGAAGATCTCCTTATTGCTGTAAAGGGAACGGATCACCAGGTTCAACACCTGACTCACCTCGGCCTGGAACGCCAGGGTCTCCTTCTGGGCTTCAACACTCATGGGGAATATCAACCTCCATCAAATACATACACTTAAAAAATCGCGCGATTTCAGCGAATCGGCCAACAGATGGGGGCGATGTCCCATCTTTTCAAGCAGGGGTTCGATTCCCATCACTCCTGTGCTTGAATAGGCCCGTTCTGCAGTCACCCAACGCACAGAAGAGGTCAAATGGAAATCTCCAGCATCACCAGCCATCCGTTCGACGACCAAAAACCAGGCACCTCGGGCTTGCGCAAGAAGGTCAAAGTATTTCAGGGCCCCAACTACCTGGAAAACTTTGTGCAGTCGATCTTCGACACCCAGGCCGACCTGAAGGGTGGCGTGATGGCGCTGGGTGGTGACGGCCGCTTCTACAACCGCCAGGCGATCCAGATTATCATTCGTCTCGCCGCCGCCAACGGTGTCGCCCGGGTGATTGTCGGCCAGGGCGGCATCCTCTCCACCCCCGCTGCCTCCTGCGTGATCCGCAAATACAAAACCAACGGTGGCATCATCCTCTCCGCCAGCCACAACCCCGGCGGCCCGGATGAGGACTTCGGCATCAAATTCAACACCGCCAACGGCGGCCCTGCTCCCGAGGGGGTCACCGAAGCGATCTTCGAGCGCACCAAGACGATCAGCGAATACCGCATCGTCGAGGCAACAGACATCGACCTGGACCAGCTCGGCATCCAGCAGCTCGGCGACACCAGCATCGAGGTGATCGACCCGGTGGCCGACTACGCCGAACTGATGAAGCAGCTGTTCGACTTCGAACGCATCCACCAGCTGTTCAACTCCGGCTTGTTCCAGATGCGCTTTGACGCCATGCACGCGGTTACCGGTCCCTATGCCAAACGCATCATCGAGGGCATCCTCGGTGCCGAGCCTGGCACCGTGATCAACGGCGAGCCCAAGGAGGACTTCGGTGGCGGTCACCCCGATCCAAACCTGGCCCATGCCAAAGAGATCGTGAAGCTCACCAGCGGCATCAACGCCATCGACTTTGCCGCCGCCTCCGACGGTGACGGCGACCGCAACATGATCCTCGGCCGCAACTTCTTCGTCACCCCTAGCGACAGCCTGGCGGTGATGGCGGCCAACGCCCACCTGATCAAGGGTTACAAAAGCGGCATCAGCGGCGTCGCCCGCTCAATGCCCACCAGCCAGGCCGCCGACCGGGTCGCCGACGCCCTCGGCCTGGAGTGCTACGAGACCCCCACCGGCTGGAAGTTCTTCGGCAACCTGCTCGACGCCCGTAAGATCACCCTGTGCGGCGAGGAGAGCTTCGGCACCGGCTCCGACCATGTGCGCGAGAAAGATGGCTTGTGGGCAGTGCTGTTTTGGCTCAACCTGCTGGCGGTGCGCCAGGAGTCAGTAGAGCAGATCGTGCGCGACCACTGGCGTAAGTTCGGCCGTAATTTCTACACCCGCTACGACTACGAGGCGGTGGACAAGGCCGCCGCCGAGGGGCTGATGGAGCACCTGCGCAGCCGCCTCAGCGCACTGCCCGGCAGCCAGTTCGGCAACTACACAGTCGACTACGCCGACGACTTCGCCTACACCGATCCGGTAGATGGCAGCATCTCGAAAAACCAGGGCATCCGCATCGGCTTCAGCGGTGGCTCACGTATCGTCTACCGCCTCTCCGGCACCGGCACCGTCGGCGCCACCCTGCGCGTATACTTGGAGGCCTACGAGCCCGATCCTGACAAGCACACCCTGGAGACCGCCAAGGTGATGCAGCCGCTGGTACAGATCGCCACCGAACTAGCCGAGATCGAGGCCCGTACCGGCCGCAGCGAACCAACCGTTATCACCTGATCCGATTCGCACTACCCACCCTGTAGGAGCGCTGCTCGCGGCGCGCAAAGATTGGCTCATCACCAATTCGCGCCGCCAGCGGCGCTCCTACGCCGAGATCTAGACAGAGCCGATTGATGAGCGACGAAACGGACACCCTGCTGCACTTTTTAGAACGGCTGCAGCGCCGTGCGGAGGGGTTGGCCGACAGCAATCCAGAGAGCCCCTTCGCCGATCCGCTCAACTTCGCCATCAGCCTGCTGCGGCGCAGCGGCAACCGCCCCACAATTACCGGCCTGCCGCCCCAGCTGGCGGTGATCGGCCCCACCCAGTCGGGCAAGAGCAGTCTGGTGAATCTGCTGCTCGGTCAGAGCGCCGCTGAAGCGAGCCCGCTGGCGGGCTTCACCCAGCATCCGCAGGGCTTCAGCACTACCACGCTGAGCAGCGAGCAGCGCACCGCCATCACCGTCCAGTTCCCCGACTGGCGGCTGGCCAACAACCATCCCCCCGGCGAAGCAGACGACTACTCCCTGTGCCGGCTCGATTCCGGCTCCGGGCAACAAGCCGCCCCGCTGCTGATCTGGGACAGCCCCGACTTCGACTCGGTCAGCGCACGCCACTACCGCCACCGCATCCCCACCCTCTGCGCGATGGCGGATGCGATCCTGCTGGTGGTGAGCCGCGAGAAGTATGCTGATCAGTCAGTATGGCGGCTGCTGCGGCTGATCGCCCCGGTGGGCCTGCCGCTGGTGATCTGCCTCAACAAGACCAGCAACGAGGAGGCCAGGATCCTCACCCAGACCCTGGCAGAGCGGCTGCAGCAGGAGTCGATCACCTATCTCGGTATAGTCGCCCTCCCCTACCTCCCTGAGGGCGAGGCCACCCTCGCCGACACTCCCGAGGCGGAGGCGCTGCGCCGCACGGTGACGGCGGCCATCGAACAGCACACTGGCACCATCCCTCAGGCGCGGCTCGCCGAGCTGCTGCAGCACTACTGGCCGGCCTGGAGCAAACCGCTGCAGGAAGAGCACAGCGCCGCTCAACAATGGGCAACGGCCATCGACAACGGCATCGCCGAGGCGTTGGCGATCTACCAGCGCGACTACCTGGAGCACTCCAACTACGAAGAGACCTTCCAGCGCGCCATCGCCGAGCTGCTGCAGCTGCTGGAGATCCCCGGTCTGGCCCCGGTTTTAAGCCGCGCACGCCACTACCTGAGCTGGCCGGCACGCCAGTTGGGGAAGCTGATCCAGACAGACAAGGGCGACGGCAACGAAACTGGGCATGAGGCCCAGGTGCTGAACGACGCGGTCCGCCACCTGCTGCTCTCGCTACAGCAACAGCTGGGCGAACAGGCCAGCCAGTCCGGCACTCCCAGCAATCTCTGGTGGAGCCAGCTCGGCGTCGCACTGCTACAACAGCAGACAGCCCTCAGCCAACAGGCCGCTGACGCCATCCAGGCCCACCAGCACGCCTTCGAACCGGAGATCCGCCAGGCCGGTGAGCAGCTCTATCAGCATCTGCAACACCACCCCGGCAAGCTGCACAGCCTGCGCGCCACCCGCGCCACCCTGGATGCAGCGGGCATCGCCTTCGCGCTGAAGACCGGCGGTATCGGCATCAGTGACCTGCTATTCGCCCCGGCGATGCTCGCCTTCACCTCCAGCCTGGCGGAGAGCGCCGGCGGCCACTACATGCACACTATCCGTGAGCAGCTCAAGGCCCGCCAGCGGCTGGCAGTGGAGAGCCGGATTTTTGATCAGGCGCTGGGCAAGCAGCTACGGCAACTGGCCCAGCAGATGCCCTGTGAGGGCTTGTTTCAGATCAATGCCGGGGAGCTCGCCCAGGCAACCGACGCACTCAAAAAACTCACCTCATGAGCGACACATTTCAACAACAGTTTCAGGCCCTCAGAGAATGGACAGACAGCGCCAGGCAGAGCGGCTGGATCCCAGCCCAGGCGCAGCAACAACTAGCGCAGATCGAACAGCAGCAGGCAGATGATCTGTTCACCAATAGCCGCGAACGACCGCTGATCGTCGCTTTCTTCGGTGGCACCGGGGTCGGCAAAAGCAGCCTGCTAAACCGGCTGGCGCAGCAGCAGATCGCCCGGGTCGGGGTGCAGCGCCCCACTTCTCAGGAGGTCACCCTCTATCTGCATCAAGACTTCCCGCTGGCACAGCTGCCCGCTGAGCTGCCTCTCGAAGAGACCGTCACCGCCTATCATCAGAACGACCGGCGCAGGCTGGTGGCCTGGCTCGACCTGCCCGATATCGACAGCATCGAGCAGCGTCACCGGGCGCTGGTGGAAGCCTGGCTTCCCTACGTCGATTGGATGGTCTATGTGGTCAGCCCGGATCGCTACCACGACGACCTGGGCTGGCGTTTCCTGCAGCAACGCGGCCAACACCACGCCTGGCTGTTTGTGATCAACCATTGGGATCAGGGCGCACCGCAGCAGCTCGATGACTTCCGCCGGCGGCTGCAGCGCGAAGGCTTCAGCGATCCGGCCATCCTGCGCACCAGCTGCACTGTCACGGCAGGGGAGGATGACTTCCCGCAACTGGAAGCAACCATCAACCGTGCCATCGAAACCTACGGTCTAGAGCTGTTCAAACGCCTGGGCCTGCAGGCGCGGGAGGCGGAACTGCAGGCCTTCGCCGGGCAGATGCGCCAACAGCTCAGTCGCCACGACCTGGCGCAGATCCAGGCCGGCTTCCTTGCCATCAGCCAGCAGCGCCTTGAACAACTCACCCAGGAGATGGCGTTGAGTGCCGAGGCGCTGATCCGCCCGTTGCAGAGCGCCGAACAGCAAGAGCGCTTCTGGCGGCTCGACAGCGCGCCAGCCCCCATCCCCCCAGACCCTGCCGCCTGGCAGTCGGTAATCTGGTCACAACACAATGAGCAGCGCTTCGCCGATCTGCTGCTGGAACTGGAGAACCATGCTGTCCTCCATCAGCTGCCTGTCAGACCGCTCAAACGTCACCTCAAACGGCTGCATGCGGAGCATCAACCACTGCTGCTGGGGCCGATCGAGCGGGCCGCAACTGAGGCGCTGGCCCGCCCCGGCCGCGCCGGGCAACGGCTGCTCTACCGTGGTTTCCGCCTGCTCAGCGGGCTGCTGCCGCTGGCGGCAGCGGCCTGGGCCGGCTATCATGTAGTGGCTGATTTCTATGCCGGCACACGGGGAGAACAGGCCTTCCTCGGTCTCGATTTCGCCATTCATACCACACTGCTGGTGCTGCTCGCCTGGCTGATCCCACAGCTGCTACAGCAACGCACAAAGCCCTCCGCCGCCGCCAGCCTGCGCCGAGCAATTGGACAGACACTGCGGCAAGGCATTGTCGCAATTCAGGCACGCTTCACTACACTCTATGGGGAGCTGGATGAGGAGCAGCAGGCGTTGATTGCCGCTCTGGATGCAATCATCTCGGAGCGGGGGGAACAACCCGGCCAGGCGCCACCCTACATCCAAGCCGGGGAACCGCTGGATTAATCCAACCCTATTCACGGTGACGGCTCTGACTACCACCGCAAACAAGGTGAGTGCAGCAGAGTTGCTCTAGAATTCCCTTGCAGCCGTCTTAAGAAATGGGAAGCCCATGAGCGAAGCAACACTACTCATTGTTGACGATGATCCAACAATTCTGTCGGCAATGAGCAAGGTACTTGAATCCACTTACAGGGTGCGAGCCGCCAACTCCGGGTTGCGGGCGTTGCAGGTAGCCACTACGGACCCACGCCCTGACCTGATACTACTCGACGTACTGATGTCCGGAATGGATGGCTACTCTGTATTGTCACGACTAAAAGAAAATCAGGCCACCCACGATATACCGGTGATTTTTGTCACTGCCATGGAGACGGCGGCAGACGAAGAGAAGGGGCTGAGACTGGGCGCGGTGGATTACATCACCAAGCCCATCAGACCAGCGATCCTGCTGGCCCGAGTCAAAGCCCATCTGATACTGAAGCAGGCCCGTGATTTTCTCCACGATAAGAACGCCTATCTCGAAGCCGAGGTCGCCCGGCGTATGGAAGAAAACCAGGCCATCCAGAACGTGAGCATACGCGCCCTGGCGCATCTGGCGGAAACCCGTGACTCGGAGACCGGCGACCATATCCTCCGCACCCAATCCTATGTCCAGGTCCTGGCGACACAGCTTCAGGATCACCCCCGCTTCAGCGACACCATCACGGATCATTACATCCCACTGCTGAGCCGATCAGCGCCTTTGCACGACATCGGCAAGGTGGGTATTCCAGATAGCATCCTGCTCAAACCAGGTAAGCTCACAGACGATGAATGGGTGGTCATGAAGACGCACGCGGAGCTTGGCGCGCGGGCCATCGAGCAAGCCGAGAGGGATGTCGATCAGCCGGTGGATTTTTTCACCCTGGCCAAGCAGATCGCCCATTGGCACCACGAGCGCTGGGACGGGAACGGTTACCCGGACGGCCTGGCCGGGGACGCCATTCCCGTCTCGGCCCGGCTCATGGCCCTGGCCGACGTCTTCGACGCCCTTATCTCGAAACGGGTATACAAGCCGCCCATGCCATTCGAAAAAGCCCGAGAGGTCATCGCCGCGGATCGCGGTCGCCAGTTCGATCCAGACGTCACCGATGCCTTCCTGACCAGCTTCGACGAGTTTGTGCATATCGCCCATAAGTACCGGGCTAGGGACTGAGGCAGGGCTCCCGCTATCTGAGGAACAAACAAGGTGAACGCGTGGTTCATGAGCGGGAGCAAGAGGAGAGCATGAACGATAAAACACATGGCGAGAGCAACAGGCCCTCTCCGACCATGCCGACCTCTGAACGATTTTCGGGGGGTGTCTTCGGCAATACGTGGAGCATCATGGCACTGTCCCAGGGTATTGGCTTGCTCGCCTGGGAGGTCGATGCACTAATAGACCATTTCGCTATCAGATAAGCGGGGGTCATCAAGACAAGCATCCGGAGGCTAACGAGCAAAGCTATGGTTGAAAATTCGATAGTTTCCACCGAACTTGCCAAGGATGAATTCCGGCGCCGCTTTCGCGCCGGTCTCATTGCGGCCTGGTTGATCCCGCCAGCGACGGGTGAACTTGGCATGACCTTTTTAGGTTTCTGGGAGTTAGAGGAAGCGGGCTTGAGTCTGATCCGGTTTACCGGGGTTTATATCGCCGTTTTCACGCTCATCGCATTTTTCGTGTTCAAGTACCTGGTCATCGAACCGGTCGTAGCGCTCGGTGATCGTCAGCCTACACTTGTTCCCGCACATACTAGGAGACTGAAGGCGTTTCCCTGGATATTCTGGGGGTTGCTAGGCCTGTACAGCAGTTTTGGGCCCGCTACTGTCTTGTTATCCAATGCCGTCTTTCAAGGCACAGAGTACACCTTAGGACAGTACGTATTTTCGGCATTCGGTGTCATCCCATTCCTTCTAATCGCCGCCTTTCCGCTGTTTTTCTACCTTACCGATCTGCTGGGCCGCTTTCTGGCGCCACGGGGAGTCACGGTGATGGTCGCACCCTTGCGGTTGAAGGTCACAGTGCTCGGCCTGTTCACGCCGGTCATGATCGATACCATATTATTAACGTACTATTTCAACCGGACCGGATTCCTCGCGATCGAAACCATTGTACTCTGGTTTATGCTCGTACTGATCGCTGGAGCCGGCACATGGGTCGCTCTGCGTAGTTTTCATCAGGGAATGCATGCACTAAAGCAGCCCTTAGGCGACGTTTTCGGAGCAGGTATCCCTACTTATCCGGTACCCAGTTCCTTAGACGAATTCGGTTTACTGGCCCGTGGCTGGTCAGATCTATTGAAATCCCGCGACCACGCGGAACGTACCGTCAGAGAACGTGACAAACAACTCCGGGATATCATCGATAACACGGATGCGATCATTTATATCAAGAATAAAGCAGGACGCTATTTAATGACCAACCGGCGTTTTGAGCAGTTGTTCGGTATCGCGAATGACAACACGATCGGCAAGACCGACCATGACATCTTTCCAAAGGAGGTCGCCGATACAATTCATATGAATGACCTTAAAGTAATCCGCGATGAAAAGCCTATGGAAATTCAAGAGATCGCGCCTCATAAAGATGGACCGCATACGTACATCTCACAGAAGTTCCCTTTATATGATGCTGACCAGGCACTCTATGGGATTTGCGGCATCTCAAGCGACATCACCGAGCGCCTACAAGCTGATGAGAAGTTGCGACAGAGCGAGGCGCGGTTGTCAGGAATTATTCAGGTAGCCAATGACGCTATCATTACGGTGGATCACTCGCAGAAGATTATTCTGTTTAATCCCGCTGCCGAGCGGATTTTCGATTATTCTCCAGACGAGGTGCTGGGTCATCCCCTGGATGTGTTGCTGCCGGAAAGGTTTCGTCACAAGCATCAAGAAAACATTAAGCACTTTGAGGATGAAGAGGCACCGGCTCGCCAGATGAACGAGCGTTCCCTGCCATTACTCGGATGCAGAAAAAACGACGAGGAATTTCCAATTAAGGCTTCCATATCCAAGTTGGATCTAGGCGGTGAAATATTTTTTACCGTCGCCCTGCGCGATATCACTGAGCGTGTAGAGGTCGAAGAAACACGTCGCCGTCAAAATGAAGCCCTAATCATGCTCGACGAGTGGGTAAGTAAGTTGATCCAGCAGGAAGGCCCGGTCGAAGAATTTTATGACCTGGTCAACCAGGGCATCCTGGCACTCGTGAATGCAGACCTGGCCACCTTGCCGCTGCTCGATGAATCCGGAGAATCTTTCACCTACGTGGCTGCGGCAGGGGCCAAAGCGGAGCTATTAAAGGGCAAGACAATGCCGTTACAGGGGGGTGGGCTTTGCGGCTGGGTCGCTGAGCACGGTGAGCCGGTCCACGTACCTAATCTGGCGGACGATTCCCGCGTCATCCCGGAATTCGGCCGGACACTGAACGTCAACACGGGTGTGCTTGCGCCACTCCGACACGAGGACAAGGTCATTGGTGGATTGTCTGCTTTCCGTAACGGTGAGCCCTTTGATGAAGTAGACAAACAGAGCCTTAATCTTTTTGCCCAGCAGGTCTCGACCGCGCTGATTAATCTTCGCCTGAGACTTTCGCTGGAGCAGCGCGTAGCGACGCGTACCCGCGAGTTGGCAGAGGCCAACGAAACATTAATGGAGTTAGATCAACTAAAATCCATGTTCATCGCCTCCATGTCCCATGAACTGCGTACGCCGCTTAACTCGATCATCGGCTTCACGGGTATCATCCTGCAAGGCCTGGCCGGCCCCCTGTCCGAAGAACAGACCAAGCAACTCGGCATGGTGCAGGGCAGCGCCCGTCATCTGCTTGAACTTATCAATGATGTGCTGGATATCTCCAAGATCGAGGTGGGCGAGGTAGAGATCGTGCCGGAGGCTTTTAATATACGCGAAACGATTGAGAAAGCGGCACAAAAGGTGAGCTTGTTGGCCGAGAAGAAGGGACTGTCTCTGACCGTTGAGGTGGCGCCCGAAGCGGGTTGTATTACCAGTGACCGGCGGCGAGTCGAGCAGATTCTGATCAATCTGTTAAACAACGCGGTGAAATTCACCGAGCACGGGGAAGTGGGCATCAAATGTTGCCTCAGCGATGATCGGCTAGTGATCAGTGTGAAGGACACGGGTATCGGCATCAATGCCGAGGACGTGAGCAAAGTGTTCAAAGAGTTCCGCCAACTCGATACCGGGCTGAACCGCAAGCAGGAAGGTACCGGTCTCGGCCTGTCTATCTGCAAGAAACTGACTGCTCTTCTGGGCGGCGACATTCGAGTCGAGAGCAAACCCGACGAGGGGAGTGTGTTCACATTCACACTGCCAATGAAAACAGGGGAATGATCGGATGAAAGCCAGGATACTTGTTATTGAAGACAATGAGCAAAACCTCTACATGGAAACTTTCCTTCTGGAAAAGCATGGATACGAGGTTGTTGGGGCGCGGGATGGACGTGAGGGACTCGAGTTGGCGAGCCGGATTGAGCCGGCGCTGATTGTCCTGGATATCCAGTTGCCGGCCATGGATGGCCATGAGGTCGCCCGGCGGTTCAAACAGCAGCCCGAAACCAGCGATATCCCCATCGTGGCTGTGACCTCCTACGCCATGAACAAAGACCGGGAGCAAATTCTCGCCAGCGGCTGTGAGGGCTATATAGAAAAACCCATCAACCCAGCTTCATTCGCATCAGAATTGGAGCGGTATCTGCCAGCATCAGCAGCACCGAATGGACATGAACCATGAAAAGCGTGCTTATTGTTGATGACCGCGAGGATGACCTCTACATGCTGCGGGTGCTGCTGGAAGGTCATGGCCACGCCGTGGTCTCGGCGTCCAACGGAGAAGATGCCCTGAAGGCCGCCCGTAAGAGCCCGCCGGACATCATAATCTCCGACATCATGATGCCGGTTATGGATGGCTTCCGCCTTTGTTGTGAGTGGATGACAGACGAGCGCCTGCAGAACATTCCCTTCGTCTTCTATTCCGCCACCTATACGGAAACCAAAGATGAGGAATTCGCGTTGAGCCTTGGTGCGGCCCGCTTCATCATCAAGCCTACCGAGCCGGATAAGTTCATGAAGATCATTCAGAGCGTAGTCAGGGATCTGGATGCAGGCAAGATAGAGCTCAGAACGCCGACACTTAGAACTGGCGAGGAGGTGCTAAGGCTCTATGACGAGCGTCTGATCAATAAGCTTGAGAAGAAGACGCTGGCACTGGAAAAAGAGATCACCGAGCGTAAACGAGCGGAAGAAAAGCTACATAAAGCCAACCGACTATACGCCACGTTGAGTCAGGTCAACCAGGCCATTGTAAAGGAGCGGGATAAGCAAAAATTATTTCAGACCATCTGTAATATCGCCATCAAATTCGGCAAGTTCAGATTGGTATGGATAGGATTGCTTGATGAAGAAAACCAATTGGTCGACCCGGTTGCCTTTAGTGGTGAAGGCTCTGATTATCTGCAAAATATTAAAATTTCTCTCACCGACGATTTAACCGGAAAAGGACCTACCGGCAGGTCAATCCGTGAGGGAAAGAGTGTTGTCTTCAATGACCTGGAAACCAACCCCGAATTTGCACCCTGGCGCGAGCGAGCCCTTGAAAAAGGCTACCGCTCATCAGGTGCTTTTCCCATACGATTAGATAACACCGTTATTGGCGCTTTAAATGTTTATGCCGTTGAACCCCATTTCTTTGATGCAGAGGAGATAAATCTGCTCGAAGAGACAGCCCGGGATATCTCCTTCGCGCTGGATAAATTTGAGGAAGAGACAAATCGTAGGCAGGCGATGGAGGCATTGCGGCAAGCCGGTCTGATTATCGAGAACAGTCCGGTAGTGCTCTTTCGATGGAAGGCAGCCGACGGCTGGCCGGTGGAACTGGTCTCCGATAATGTAACCCAGTTTGGCTACACGCCTGAGGAATTGCGCTCTGGCGAGACGCCCTTCGCCTCGATCGTGCATCCCGACGACCGGGAGCGGGTCACGCACAAGATGCAGGACTATTCCGCCAGCGGTATGACCCACTTTCAACAGGAATATCGGATCGTCACACCAGATGGAGATGTTCACTGGATCGACGACCGCACCACGGCAGAGCAGGACGCCGATGGAAACATCACACACTATCAGGGCATTGTCATCGACATCACCGAGCGCAAACTGACCGAGGCCGAACTCGCCGCCCAGCTCGACGAGTTGCGCCGCTGGCACGACGCCACTCTGGGACGCGAGGGGCGTTCGCTGGAGCTGAAGCACGAGGTCAACGCCCTGCTTACCGAACTGGGTCTGCCGCCACGCTATTCCAGCGTGGAGGAAGAAGGGAAGAGCCGTGACTGAGCACGCGTCCGCACCTCCTCCGCATTGTTTGCGCCGGCCNGCGCCTTGGCTGATGCGCACGCTGTTCCTGCCCGCCGTGCTGGTACTAGTGCTGGTGCAGCAAACAGCGCCCGCCTGGGCGGCCGAGTTCCACATCGGCATACTGGCCCATCGCGGCCCGGAGAAGGCCCTAGCCGAGTGGCAGCCCACCGCCGACTACCTGGCCGAACGCCTGCCCCAGCACCGTTTCGTCATCCTGCCCCTGAGCCTGGAGGAGATGCGCCAAGCGGTGATGGACCAACGACTGGACTTCGTGGTCACCAACGGCGCCAACTATGTAGAGCTGGAAGCGCACCACGGCGCGATCCGCACCGCCACCCTGGTCAACTCCGCCGGTGGCGATGCTGGCGCCCACTTCGGCGCGGTGATCTTCACCCGCGCCGACCGATCCGACATCACCCTCTGGCCGATCTCAAGGGCAAGACTTTCATGGCCGTCAGCCCCCAGGCCTGGGGTGGCTGGTTGATGCCCCGGCATGAACTTGAACGCCAGGGTGTGCGGCCTGAGGACTTCGAGGCGCTGCGCTACAGCGGCTACCCCTTCGACCGCCTGGTGCAGTCGGTGCTGAGCGGCGAGGTAGACGCCGGTGCGGTGCGTACCGACACACTGGAGGTCTTGGCCGCCGAAGGCCGGCTGCGTCTTGCCGATGTGCGCGTACTCAACCCGCGCCAGGAGCCAGATTTTCCCTATCTGCTCAGCACACCGCTCTATCCCGAGCACAGCTTCGCCCGCCTGCCCCACGTGGACAATGAGGTGGCGCGTCAGGTTACGGCGCAACTTTTGCTTATGCCAGCCGACAGTCCGGCCGCGCAAACCGCCCGCGTCACCGGCTGGACCACCCCGCTGGACTACCAGCCCATCCACCGCGTGCTGCGAGACCTCAAGGCAGTGCCCTACGAACATTACGGAGAAGTGAGACTGCTGGAGGCCGTACGCCAGCACCGGTGGGTCAGCCTGACTATTGCCCTGTTGCTGCTGGTTTTGGCCGGCTCCACCTACGCCAACAGGCGCCTGGCGCGGCGACTGAGCGATCAGGCCGGAGGCTTGGAGCGGCAGGTACAGGCACGTACCCAGGAACTGGCGGCCAACGAGGAGCGCCTCCGCCTGGTGGTCAATAAGGCACCGGCGGCGGTCTGGGATTGGGATATCGCTGACGATATCACCGAGTGGAGTGGCGCCTTCACCCAGATGTTTGGCTGGCCCAGCGGACGGATCGATGAAAACTCTGAACAGTGGTGGACCAACCGCATCCACCCGGACGACTGTGAGCAGGTGCTTGCCACGATCCGCAATGCCATCGAGCGGGGAGACAGCGGTTTCCACGCCGAGTACCGCTTTCGGACAAAGGATGGTCGCTGGGCCCATACCATCGATTGGGGGGAGATACTACGCGGCGCCAATGGCCAGGCGTACCGGGTAATCGGCGCCATGCTGGATACCAGCGAGCGCAAGCGAGCCGAGGCAGCGCTATACGAGACCCATCGCCGCCTGGAAACGCTGATGGCCAACCTGCCGGGCATGGTCTATCGCTGCCACAACGACCTGGAATGGAGCATGGATTTCGTCAGTGAGGGCTGCCTGGCCCTGACCGGCCACCCGGCGGCCGATCTGCTCGGGAACAAGCGGGTCAGTTACGCCCAACTGATCCACCCAGACGACCGGCAGCGGGTCTGGGATGAGGTACAAGCCGGGTTGGCGGCAGACGGCCGCTTCGAACTTGAATACCGCCTACTTACCGCGGAGGGGAAGGAAAAATGGGCCTGGGAGAGCGGGACGGGAATCTACGGGAAGGGAGGAGAACTGCTGGCCCTGGAGGGCCTGGTCATCGACAACGACGCGCGAAAACGCGCTGAGGAGACCAGCCGGGCCGCCCAGGCGGAAACCGAGCGCCTGCTGATCAAGGCCGACCAGGCGCGGCGCACCTTGCTGAGCGTGCTCGAGGACGAGCGGGAGGCTCAAGCAGCCTTGCGCGAGAGTGAGTTTCTGTTCCGCTCCCAGTTCGACCTGGGTAACTTAGGTATTGCCATCACTTCGCCCGAGAAAGGATGGCTGCGGGTCAACCCCTACCTGTACGATCTGCTGGGCTACAGCGAGGACGAACTGAAGGGGATGACATGGGCTGAGATGACACACCCGGACGACCTGGCTGCCGACAAGGCCCAGTTCAATCGCATGCTGGCTGGCGAGATCGACGACTACGAGCTGGACAAGCGCCTCTATAACAAGGCCGGCAACAGCATTTACACACATCTCACGATGGCCTGCTACCGCGACCACGGCGAAGTGAAGTTCGTCATCGCCACCTTGTTGGACATCACCGAGCGCAAGCAGATAGAGGAACGGCTGTGCAAGCTGGCCCTGGCGGTGGAGCAGAGCCCGGAGAACATCGTCATCACCAATCTTGATGCCGAGATCGAATACGTCAACGAGGCCTTTTTGCGTGTGACCGGTTACAGCCGGGAGGAGGTAATGGGCAAAAATCCGCGCATTCTGCAATCGGGCAAGACCCCGCCCGAGACCTACGCAGCCTTGTGGGATGCGTTGCACAACGGCCGACCCTGGAAGGGCGTGTTACACAACAGACGCAAGGGCGGCGGCGAATACATCGAATTCGCCCACATCGCACCGCTGCGCCAGCCCGACGGCACGATCACCCACTACGTCGCGGTCAAGGAAGACATCACCGAGAAGAAACGTCTGGGCCAAGAACTGGACAAGCACCGCCATCACCTCGAGGAACTGGTAGTGGAACGCACCACGCAGCTAGCCGAGGCACGGCAACGGGCGGAAGCCGCTAACCAGGCCAAAAGCGCCTTCATTGCCAACATGAGCCATGAGATCCGCACCCCGATGAATGCCATCCTTGGGCTCACCCATCTGCTGCAGCGCGCTGTTCCGACGCCTGAGCAATCGGAACGGCTCAACAAGATCGATGCCGCCGCCCGGCATCTGCTCTCCATCATCAATGACATCCTGGACATCTCCAAGATCGAGGCCGGAAAGCTGACCCTGGATCAGTCGGATTTCCACCTGGATGCGATCTTCGATCATATCCAGTCGCTGTTGAGAGAGCAGGCCATAGAGAAGGGATTGACCATCGAAGTGGATCGAAACACAGTGCCGCACTGGCTCCGGGGCGACCCAACCCGCCTTCGCCAAGCCTTACTCAATTACGCCGGCAACGCTGTCAAATTCACCGAGCGGGGAACGATCTTTATGCGTGCAAAGAAGCTGGAAGAACGAGGTGATGAGATCCTGGTGCGGTTCGAGGTGCAGGACACGGGCATCGGCATCGAGCCTGACAAGCTGTCCGGCCTGTTCGAAGCCTTTGAACAGGTCGATGCCTCCACCACGCGTAGATACGGCGGCACCGGCCTAGGTTTGGCCATCACCCGGCACCTGGCACGGCTGATGGGCGGCGAGGTGGGGGCACAGAGTGAACCGGGCCGGGGCAGTACCTTCTGGTTCACCGCCAGGCTTAGCCGTGGCCACGGCATCCAGCCGACTGCACCTTGCACCGAGGTGGTGGCGGACGCCGAGACGGCACTACGCACCTATCATGCTGGTTCGCGCATCTTGCTGGTCGAGGACAATGCCATTAACCGCGAAGTGGCGATGGAGTTGCTGAGTGGCGCGGGGTTGGCCGTGGATACGGCGGAAAATGGCCGGGAAGCAGTGACAATGGTTCGCGCCACCGCTTATGACCTGGTTCTGATGGACATCCAGATGCCGGAGATGGATGGCCGAGAGGCGACACGCGTAATCCGCTCCATGGCCAGCAAAGCGGCGCTCCCTATCCTGGCGATGACCGCCAATGTCTTCGAAGAAGATCGCCAGGCCTGCCTGGAGGCCGGCATGAACGATTTCATCGCCAAACCGGTCGATCCAGAAAGCCTCTTCTCGACCATCGCCAAATGGCTGCCAAAGCGTGTAATGACGGGGTCGGAGTCAAATTATGCCGGGAAATCGAATGCAAACATTCAAGCTTTAAATAATTTGACTCCGCCCCCTTATGAAACAGCCCCATCCACTCCCGTCACGGCAGAGGATACTGTCTTGCGCGCGCAGCTTGCGGCTATCGAAGGGCTGGACGCGCAGACAGGACTGCGCAACCTACGTGGCGACGCAACGGCTTATCTGCGCCTGCTACGCCAGCTTGACACTACCCATGGTGAAGACATGCGCAAGCTGAGCGGACACTTCGCGGACGGGAAGATCGACGAAGCACGGCATCTGGCTCATACCCTCAAAGGTGCAGCAGGCACCTTGAGCCTGACACATCTGCAGGAAACCGCCAGGGCGCTGGAAGAGTATTTGCACAGCCTTAAAGGTAAGGGAGGCGGTGAAGAGGCTACCCGGCTCATGAATGCCGTCATGATTGACCAAACTAATCTCCACGATGCACTGGCCCACATAGCGGAGCAGATGGATCAAGAGCCATCGGCCGAGGCGAATCCTGTGGAGGCACAGAAAATACTGGAGCGACTCAGCTCGTTATTGTCGATTGACGATACGACTGCCAACAGATTGTTCTCAGAATCCGAAGCACTATTGAAGAACACGTTCGGATCGGGAGTAGAGCAGTTCGGGCAGCAGATAGCGGCTTTCGATTATCCGGCAGCTCTGGCGATCCTCAAATCCATCTCCAACTCCCCTGCCCTCATCCAAAAGCGACAGCCAGCAAAAGGCACGGACCAAGATGCCCGGTAAAGCTCAGGCTGCAGCTTGGGATGGAGATCCGCACATCCCCACACTAGCACGTCCCAAAAGGTGCGCGCTTGGCCTCGCTCAAACCTGCCCGAAACCACCACAACACAGGAGAGGTCGATGAGCGACTACCTGCTCAGACTCAAGGATCTCGGCATCCACCAGGTCGAAGAGGTGGGCGGCAAAAACGCCTCCCTCGGCGAGATGATCCAGCACCTCTCGAAAGCTGGCATCAAGGTTCCCGGCGGCTTCGCCACCACCGCCCAGGCCTATCGCGACTTTCTCGCCCAGGATGGGCTGGACCGGCGCATCCAGCAACAACTGGAGCGGCTCGACATCGACGATATCGACCAGCTCAGCCAGACCGGCGCGCAGATCCGCCAGTGGATGATGCAGCAGCCCTTCCAGCCGGCACTGGAACGGGCTATCGATACCGCCTGGGCCGATCTGGAGGCGGAGTATGGCAGCGAGGTCAGTTGGGCTGTGCGCTCCTCGGCCACCGCCGAGGACCTGCCCAACGCCTCCTTTGCCGGTCAGCAGGAGACCTTCCTCAACGTCAGCGGCCGCGATAACATCAAACAGCAGATCAAGGCGGTGTTCGCCTCACTGTTCAACGACCGCGCCATCGCCTATCGGGTGCATCAGGGCTTTGAACACCGCCAGGTGGCCCTCTCCGCCGCCATTCAGCGCATGGTACGCAGCGATCTGGCCGCCAGCGGCGTGATGTTCACCCTGGATACCGAATCGGGCTTCCGCGACGTGGTCTTTATCACCTCCAGCTATGGCCTCGGCGAGATGGTGGTACAGGGGGCGGTCAACCCGGATGAGTTCTATGTGCACAAACCAACCCTGGCGGCGGGATGCCCCGCGATCCTGCGCCGCACCTTGGGCGAAAAGGCGATCGAGATGCGCTACGCCAACGACGCTGAGGCACTGGTGCAGAGCGTCGAAGTGGAACTTGCGCGCCGCCAGCGCTTCTCCATCAACGACCAGCAGATCGAGCAACTAGCGCGCCACGCAGTCGCCATCGAGGCCCACTATGGCCAGCCGATGGATATCGAGTGGGCCCTCGACGGCAACGATGGCGAGCTCTATATCGTGCAGGCACGGCCCGAGACTGTGCAGAGCCGCAGCGCCGGGGTGGTGGAACGCTACAGCCTGCCCGAGCGCGGCGAGCTGCTGTGCGAGGGGCGCAGCATTGGCGCACGCATCGGCAGCGGCACCGCACGTCTGATCACCGATCTGCAGCAGATGGGGCGCATCATTCCCGGCGAGGTGCTGGTCACCGATATGACCGATCCAGACTGGGAGCCGATCATGAAACGCGCCGCTGCCATCGTCACCAACCGCGGTGGGCGCACCTGCCATGCGGCGATCATCGCTCGCGAGCTGGGGGTACCGGCGGTAGTGGGCTGCGGCAATGCCACCGAGACGATCCCGGACGGCGAGCCGATCACCGTCTCCTGCGCCGAGGGCGACACCGGCTTCATCTACAGGGGCGAGCTGCCATTCAACTATCAGCGGGTCGAGCTAGAGCAGATGCCGGAGGTACCGCTGAAGGTGATGATGAACGTTGGCAACCCGGACCGAGCCTTCGATTTCGCCATGATCCCCAACCAGGGGGTGGGGCTGGCGCGACTGGAGTTCATCATCAACAACATGATCGGCATCCACCCCCGGGCGCTACTGGAGTATGAGCAACTGCCGGATGAGCTGAAGGCGCAGATTGCACCACGCATCACCGCCTATGGTGATCCGGTCGAGTACTATGTGGCGCGGCTCAGCGAAGGCATCGCCACCCTGGCGGCGGCGTTCCAACCAGAGCCGGTGATCGTGCGCATGTCGGACTTCAAATCCAACGAGTATGCCAACCTAATCGGCGGCGAACGCTACGAGCCGCGGGAAGAGAATCCGATGCTCGGCTTCCGCGGCGCCTCCCGCTACACCTCGGAGGCCTTCCGTGACTGCTTTGCGCTGGAGTGCCGTGCCTTCAGGCGAGTGCGCGACGAGATGGGGCTGACCAATGTGGAGATCATGATCCCGTTTGTGCGCACCGTCGAAGAGGCCCAAGGGGTGGTGGATGCGCTGGCGGCCAACGGCCTGCGCCGTGGCGACAATGGCCTGCGCCTGATCATGATGTGCGAGATCCCCTCCAACGCACTGCTGGCCGAGCAGTTCCTCGAGCTGTTCGACGGCTTCTCCATCGGTTCCAACGACCTCACCCAGTTGACCCTCGGCCTCGACCGGGACTCGGCGCTGGTCGCCGCCAGCTTCGACGAGCGCAACCCGGCAGTGAAGGCGCTGATCCGCATGGCGATCGACGCCTGCCACAAACGCGGCCGCTATATCGGCATCTGCGGACAGGGGCCCTCGGACCACCCGGACCTGGCTGAGTGGCTGCTGCAACAGGGCATCAGCAGCATCTCGCTCAACCCCGATACGGTGGTCGATACCTGGCTTTTACTGGCAGGGAAAAAGTCCGTTTCACAGTAGATTGTTGAGCACTTGAACCGGATGGGGTATCCGCTGATTGTCCAACCGTTTGACCTGACTGCGGCAGGAATAGCCAGTCGCAACCAATATACCCCGGTTGTCGGGGTCGTTGATCACCTCCGACCAGCTCAGCTGATATATTTTCTTTGAGGTTTCCAGATTGTCTGCTTCGTGACCAAAGGTGCCAGCCATACCACAACACCCAGTTGCCAGCGTTTCGAGCTGTTGCCCAAGCGCCTGGAATATCTGTTGCCAGTCACGAATCGTCTGCACCGCTGATGTCCGTTCGGAACAGTGGGCGAGCAGTTTGAAGTGGTGCGGCAGCAGTTTTTTTCCATGTGTCGTCAGAATCTCACGCTGCTGAGCCAGCCACTCCTGGATGAGCATGACGTTTACCACTTCTGCATCCTTGATCTTCCGGTACTCTTCACGGTACGTCAGCGTTATCGAGGGGTCTATTCCCACCAGAGGCACACCGGTGGTCGCCAACTCCGCTAGCATCTGGGCGTTCTGTCTGGCGGTATTTTCGAATGCTTGTAGAAAACCGTGGATGTGCAGCGGTTTACCGTTAGGGCGATACGGCGCCACCAAGACAGTAAAATCCAGCTTTCTCAGCAGATCCACCAGATCCAGGACCAACTGGGATTCAAAGTAGCTGGTGAAGGCATCCTGGACGATGATGACTGCTGCATCTCTCTCGTTCTGTGTCAGCGATTCGATCGCATCAATGGACGCGAGGGGTAAAGTACGCTGCTCCAGCCCCCCCTTGAGAGTATGGGTAGAGATGGCTGGACTATTGACCATTCCCAGATAGCGGCGCATGAGTTTAGCAATGATTCTGTTGCCTACCGCCCAGTTATAGGGCGCAGGGAATCTCGCCAGCCAGGGGATCATGAACTCCAGACCACCGACAATATAGTCCTTTACCGGGCGCAGATAACGCCCATAATACAGCTCAAGAAAGCGGGCACGAAAATCGGGCACATTGACCTTGATTGGGCACTGACCGGCGCAGGATTTACAGGCCAGGCAACCCATCATCGCTACATGAACCTCGTGGGAAAAGTCGTAACTGCCATTGCGTCTGGAGAGGGAGTTTCTGATCCGGCCAGGCAGGGTCGCAATAAACGAGTTTTTTTTGACCAAACGGCTCTCAGCGACAACATCCACACCTTTGCAAGACAGCAGCCTTAACCACTCACGAACCAAAGATGAGCGTCCTTTTGGAGAGTGGATACGTTGCCGAGTCGCCTTCCAGGAGGGACACATGACATCCCTGGGATCATAATTGTAGCAAGCTCCGTTACCGTTGCAGAACATCGCTTCTGTGTATTCATCCCGAACGGCCGGAGCGATCTGGCGATCATGCTGACCACGGGTGGGAACCTTGTCGATCTTGAGCAGTGATCCCTCCCAACCAAGCGGGGTGGCGATCTTGCCAGGATTCAACTGGTTGTGGGGATCAAATAGGGCCTTGATCTTCTGCAACTCAGGATAGAGTTCGCCAAAAAACTCCGGCGTATATTCAGAACGCACCCCTTTGCCGTGCTCGCCCCACAGCAGGCCACGGTATTTCTGGGTCAGTTTGACGACCTGATCGGTGATGGTGCGGATCTGTCGTGCCTGCTGTTCGTCCTTCATGTCGATCGCGGGGCGAACATGCAGCACCCCTACATCTACGTGGCCGAACATTCCATACTGCAGATTGGCCTCATCCAGCAGTTGTCGAAACTCCATGATGTAGTCGGCCAGGCTCTCCGGTGGTACGGCGGTGTCCTCAACGAATGGAATTGGTCGCTTCTCGCCCTGTGTGTTACCCAGCAACCCAACCGCCTTCTTGCGCATCGCCCAAATCTTATCAATCTCTCCAGCACCGTAGACGGTGCTGTACCCAAAGCACTTTCCAGTTTTACCACTGACCTGCTTGAGATAGTTGGTAAGTTTGTCAACTCGCCTGCGTAACTGCTGTTCATCATCGCCGGTGTATTCCACTAGGTTGATGCCGCAAATCGCCACTTCCTGCTGATTTTGTGGGAAGTAGTCACGAACGCTTTCCCAGACGATATCTTGCATCGCCAGATTGAGAACCTTGGAATCAATGGTCTCGATCGACGTTGGCCCCCACTCCATCAGCGCCTTAGCATCCCTGAGCGATGACTCAAAACTATCGTATTTAATATTGATTAGCGCTGAAAACTTTGGGATTGGTAGCAGATTGAGTTTTGCCTCCGCAACAAACCCCAGTGATCCTTCGGCCCCACACAGTATGGAGTTGAGATTGAATCGGCCCTGCTCATCCCGAATGTGGGCCAGGTCATAGCCTGTCAGGCATCGGTTCAGTACGGGGAAACGGTTATCAATTTGCTCTCTATTGTCGCAGTAGATCTGATCCAGCATTCGATGAATGGTGCCAATCTGGTCATTGCGACAGCATATTTCCGTAAACTGATCATCACTCAGTGGGGCAGAATGCCATACCCCGCCACCCAGCAGAATGCTCTTCAACTCCAGCACATGATCACGGGTCTTGCCATAGAGTATTGACCCTTGACCACTGGCGTCTGTACTGATCATTCCACCTATGGTGGCGCGATTGCTGGTAGAGAGTTCTGGTGCAAAAAACAGACCATAGGGTTTGAGGGCATTGTTTAACTGATCCTTGACCACCCCCGCCTGTACTCGGACCCATCGCTCATTGGCATTAATCTCCAATATGGCATTCATGTGCTTGGAGATATCGACGACCAATCCATCGGTGAGAGATTGGCCATTGGTACCAGTGCCACCACCTCGGGCGGTGATCCGGACCTGATTGAACCTTTCTTGACCGGCTAGCCGTGCAATGAGGACGAGATCATCGGCGTTTTGAGGATAGATTACCCCTTGCGGCAGCACCTGATAGATACTGTTGTCAGTGGAGAGTACGACACGGTTGCCGTAATCCGGATTGAGGTCCCCTGCAAAGCCACCATCTTCAAGCGCATCGAGAAAGTCTAAATAATGCTTTTGAATGCTATCTATTTCGGAGAGGCAGGGGATCATTATTATGCGTAACGATTACGATGGAGTACGAATGCCTCTATCAAATCGGCCTCCTGTAAAGCGGCGATGTTTACAGGAGGCGATATCGGAAAAGCGTTTGTATAGTGGAATCCAACCTAGAATTTTCGCTGTTGGATTACTTCCTCATCCATGTGGGCCTGGCGCACATACTGCGCCAGGATGTGCATCAATGATTGGTGAACATCCTCGATAACACCGTAGTTCTCTGCATCGACATGCAGATTCACGTCTGTAATGCTGGCGGAGCGTCCTCCCGAGAAGCCGGTCATCGAGATCACAGGAATACCGTTATCCTTACCCCACTGAACTGCACGAACGATGTTCTCAGAATCTCCAGATGAGCTTATAGTGATCAATGCATCGCCAGCCTTGGCCAGACTCTTCAGTTGGTACACAAAGACATCATCGTAAGAGATATCATTGCCGATGGCAGTAATCATCTCCACCGTGGCACTGAGGGAGTAGATCCTGGGCTTCAGATCAGTGTCAGTCTGTACCAGTTTGCAATGGTCGCAGACCAAATGATTGGCAATGGCTGCTGAGCCACCATTACCACAAGAGTAGACCATTCCACCTGCAGAATAGACTTTCGTCAGAATATCTGCAGCCTGACGCAGCTTGTCGCCATCAACTGTCGCAGCAGCGGCAGAATAGTTGCTGAAGTAGTCTGTCGCGTAATCAGCGACATCAGTGAATTTTCTATCTGGGAAAGTCATTACAGCCCTCCTAAATGTAGTCAGAATGCGGACAAGGCGTAGTGTTAGATATGGTACGCTGAAATATTAGCTAGCCGTATCACTCAGATACATCACATGCAATACGCGCCCTTAGCAATGGCATTACTAAAGGGTAAAGTGGAACCGAGTGTAGGAATACAAATAGCAAATTACAACCCGTGACCTTAATACCTTTGCACATTCCTTTCCCCTGCGGATTTTTCTGACTGGGTAATCATTATCTTGGTTGAGATTCAAAGGTCAGTCAGACTGACTGCATCAATCAAACTCATATGCCCCCGGCATAAGCCGGGGTTTCCTAATTATTAACTACAATCCATCGAGGCTACTTGCGGTTAAAGTAGTAACGGTGAATCTAACCTTGTTCAATACCACTTCTTACCGCGTTTACCGTATCTTTTGCCGCCTGCATCAGAAATCGGTCATCACTGGCGAGCGATGTCAACTGGAATCCATCCTTGATCATTTGCACTGCAACCTCCGGCGAGTTGGTATGAATGCCAGCGGGTATACCATGACGTTTGCACGTTTCAATGATTTTTTGCCTTGCCTCGATCACTTTCGGATCATTTTGCCCACCACGTGGTTGGCAGCCCAGTGCCATGGCTAGGTCCGATGGACCAACGTAGATGGCACTGATGCCAGGCACGTCCAGGATCTCGTCAAGGTTTTCGATTGCTTCCCGAGTCTCAATCTGCGGTATAACGAGAGTTTCATCGTTAGCGTATACGTGATAATCCCCGCCACCGTGTGTGGCGCCGCCCGCATAGTATTTTGCCCGGATCGGTCCGAAACTGCGCATACCCATTGGCGGATATTTACATGCAGCAACCAGTGACTCCGCTTGGTCTGGATTATTGATCATGGGACAGATTACACCATACGAACCCGCATCCAATATCTTCATCAATCGGGCGGGATCGTTCCACGGCACCCGGGTGAGCGGGATGACTGATGTAGTTGATATGGCCTGCAGCATGGTTATTGCCATCTGGTAATCGACAACACCATGCTGCATATCGATTGTGATGGAGTCGAACCCTTGGTGCGCCATCACTTCGGCAGAAAATGAGCTGGGGATAGAGCACCAACCATTGACGACCGCTCCACCATTGGCCCAGATCTCTTTAATTGTATTTTTTCTCACCAGAAACTCCTCAATGTAGCAATTCGGGCCCTCGCACGGCCGAATATCAGGATTGAAAAACGGGATTGGGAAGTCAGGTAGGATTATGGATGCTCATCTGTCTGATCGCTTCCTACCACCCGACAGACTGCCGACGGCGATACTACCGACTTTGGCATGGTCTCACCACGACTGCCGTCACAACATACACGCCAAAATTGGACTTGGTCAAACTGTCGGCCAGATTGATCTGCTTCACACCTTTGCCGGAATGGGCTTGCAAACAGCATAGCCAGCCCATAGAGTTCCATCACAAATATAAAGAAATATCATGTGGAGCCGACAACCAAAGGCACGGTTACCATTACATTGCAAACCTGGCAAGACATCATCTCCTCACACGCTACTTTAGTATATTAACCAATCCTTCTGAACGCGCCTGGTTGATCGACTGGACTTAGGGACATCTTTTTACAACACCTGTGAGCTTGAAGCATATGAGTGCACCACTGAAGATAGGAATTGTCGGCCTTGGAAAGATGGGAGGCATCCGCGCCAAGACCGTGCGGGATTGCGATGACACAGTCTTAGTATCCGGTACGGATCCCAACCCACCAGCGCAAGGATTCCAAGACATTAAGATCCTCCCCGACTATCGGGCTGTCATCGATTCCGATGTTGACGCTGTCATCGTCTGCGCCCCCAACCGATTCATTCCAGAGGTCGTAGAATCAGCCCTGGATGCAGGGAAACATGTCTTTTGTGAAAAGCCACCGGGTCGCAACCTGGCAGATATCGAGCGCATTATGGAGGCCGAAAAGCGTAACCCGGGTCTGGCGCTAAAGGTAGGATTCAACCACCGCTACCATTACGGCATCATGGAAGCCAAGAAAATCGTTGAGAGTGGCAAATACGGCGAGATTCTCTGGATGAGAGGGGTCTATGGCAAGGCGGAGGGGTCAGGTAATCCCAATGAGTGGCGCGACGACCCAGAGGTTGCTGGTGGAGGCATACTGTTCGATCAGGGCATTCACATGCTAGACCTCTTTCGCTATTTTTGTGGTGATTTTGTCGAAATCAAGAGCATGTGCACCACTGCATTCTGGGATATCGCCCTTGAAGACAACGCCTTTGCCCTACTGCGGGACAAAAAAGGCCGTATCGCACAGCTGCACAGCTCATTCACCCAGTGGAAACACCGTTTTACGCTGGAGATATTCATGCAGGACGGCTATGTCATAGTGGATGGCATGCCCTCAGGAACGCGCAGTTATCGCGACGAATGGATCATCCAAGGCCGCAAACATGTCGGTTTCGCGATTGGCAATCCCCCTGAGGAAAAGACTTTCTGCAACACCGACCCGTCTTGGGACTTGGAGTTGGCCGAATTTGTTGACTGCATCCGCACCGGCAAGCCGATTCACAACGGCACAACAAAAGATACCTACGAGGTGATGAAGATGGTGTTTGGCATCTACGATGCCGACCCACAATTCAAGCAAGAACAAGCAAAAAAGCTGCAGAGCAGGAATCGGTAGCACTGCTGCTTGCCATCAGCATGACTGCCTTTGGGCAAACGGGCACACACGCCAGCGCCTCATATCATTATAGTTACGAAGAGATCTCCACGGAGCTTGCATGAGAGAAAACACCCCTATTGCCGTCACATCACGTTCATTTTCCCGCCACCCTGTGTTGCGGGCAGAACTATTGGAACGTTATTCCGATGTCAAGTTCAACGACGACGGGGTGTCGCTGGCCGGCGAGGATCTGATCGAATATTGTCGTGGGCGCCGCAAAATAATTTCCGCTTTGGAGACGATTGACGAACCTTTTCTAAAGGCCCTACCTGAGCTTGAAATTATCAGCAAATACGGCGTGGGCACCGATATGCTGGACAAGGAGGCGCTGATTCGACACGGAATCAAACTGGGTTGGACCGGCGGCGTTAACCGACGCTCAGTGACCGAACTGGTAATCTCCTGCGCCATATCGCTGTTGCGTCATGTGCCGGCAGGATCGCGTGAAGCACGCGAAGGGGTTTGGAAAAACAGGATGGGCAAGGAGATCTCAGGCCGCACCGTTGGCATCATTGGTTGCGGGTATATCGGCAAAGATCTTACGCCGATTCTGAATGCCTTTGGCTGCAAAGTACTGGCACACGATATTCTCGACTTCCCCGAGTTTTACGCCCAGCATAATGTTGAAGCGGTGAGCCTAGAAGAGTTGCTACAGCGGTCGGATATCGTGACACTGCATCTTCCGTTAGACGACAGCACGCGCAACATTCTCAATGCTGAACGGTTGGCACTGATGAAGCCGGATGCAATGCTGATCAATGCTGCACGGGGCGGCCTGGTCGACGATGCGGCCCTCAAGAAGATACTGCAAGAAGGCAAGATCGCTGCGGCCGCACTAGACGTATTTGCTGTCGAACCGCCGGATGATCTGGAGATGCTGCAACTGCCCAATCTGCTGGTCACACCGCATATAGGTGGCAGTTCTGAAGAGGCCATTCTTGCTATGGGCAGAGCTGCGATTGCGGGCCTGGATGAGAACAAAATACCAACAGCAGATTACCCTCCCGCAGGTTAACCGGATTAAATTATTGATGACCATTGAAGAACGCGGGTTTGAATCGATGGAAGCTGCCGCGCATGCATTGGCGGATGAACTAGCCTGCACCATGCGGGATGCAATCACCGAGCGTGGTCGTGCGCTACTCGCAGTATCCGGTGGGCGTACCCCACAAACTGTCTTCAACTATTTGTGCAAGCAAAATATCGACTGGGCCAGTGTAACCATCACACTGACTGACGAACGCTGGGTTCCGGTGGGCCATACCGATAGCAACGAAAGCCTAGTGCGAAACTACCTACTGCAGGGAGATGCTGCCGATGCAACCTTTATCCCGTTCTATGGTGGTGAAGCAACACCGGAGTTGGGCCAAGCAGCTTGTGAAGCCCGACTGGCTACCATCGATAGGCCATTCGACGCCGTTTATATTGGCATGGGTGAAGATGGCCATTTTCTCTCACTGTTTCCCGGTGATGCCGCTGTTGAGGTGCGTGAAGGCCGCTGCGTTGCAGTACCGGAGACCAAAACCCGGCTGCCACGTATGTCCTTGACAGCATCGTTTGCCCTGAATACAAAAAATCTGTTCCTCCTTTTCTCCGGTGCAGCAAAGCACGCAAAATACGCTGAGGCAAAAAAAGAGGGGTTGTACAGCGAGGTACCATTGCGTTTGGCTCTGTTACAAAAGCATGCGCCTGTGCACGTCCTAACTGCGCCATAGAGACTCAAAATGCATGCCTTGCATCGATATATATAGTGAGATCAATCCTCCACTATCTCCTTGGGCGGTGCCGTCAAGTGTGTCTGACCAACGAGTAAGATTCCGCTCAATAGTCTATCGGCGGACTGGCAAAGGACGTTCATACCAAGCAAGGTGATTTTTATTGTTGCTGGCGTCACCCCAAAAAGGATGGCACCCTGTTGATCCGCCGGTTAAGCATCCGATAGCAGATCAGGCCAGCTTGATAACGTGAGTCCGAAATTTGGTGACATGCTAACGTCTTTCTTGGTTGACACTGAGTGCTGGGGGTGGGAAAAATGGCTTGGCGATTTTGGTGGAAGCCGCGAAACAGAAGGAGTGATCAGGGTTTCAAGCACATATAGTAGGCGGTGTTAGCAAACTTGCTTTGTGTCGCAAAACAAAGTTCTCTCTCTTGCCCGCCCCCAGTGATTAGCATAACTTTGGGCGAACAAATTACGGTCAGCTTCAAGGAAAATTTGTGACTGAACATCAGGGACAGATCAAGCCCGGCCTGATCCAGATAATTAGAATTTCCACCCCGGTTTGCGTGATCTAGTAGATAATTTTGGATCGTTTGCTAACTACCGGTAAACAAGCGTCATGTGAAAGTTTTTCAAATAACTCCGATTGACGATTCAGCCCACTCAAACATATTTAAGCGACGTTAACCATGGTTGATAAGGATAGTTCAAATATACCTGTATTGATTCTCGGCGGCCATGAAAATGCCCTTTCGATTCTTCGTAGCCTGAGTCGCCATGGTATACCTGTTAGCTTTTCAGCAACAGAAGGCCGTCCCATCACATTCTCCAGATATGGAAATAAGCAATATATTATTCCTTTAGGCGCCGATGTATTTGACTACTGGTCAGAGCTTCTACTTGGAAGACCTCATCCAGAACTGAATGGTCATTTGATATTCGGCTGCGGAGATGATGCTGTTCAGTTTCTCGCGGAGAACCGCGAAGAGCTGGAGAAGTACTATCTTTTAGATGAATTTATACCTGAAATTCATCTCGCTATGCTCGACAAAAAAGAGACCCTTCGGCTCGCCAAAAAGATTGGAATAGGAACACCGAGAACCTGGAAAGTGGACGCTGGATCCTCAATCGAAGAATTAACGAGCCAAAATATTGAATATCCTGTCATCGCAAAGCCAGTCAATTCCCTTGTTTTTAGGACTAGGTTTAACGGCAAAAAATATCTCCGAGCCGACAATCAAGCCGAGTTAATAGCCAACCTGAAGGCCGCCAGCGAGAAGGAATGTGACGTAATAATCTCAGAATTCATCCCAGGCCCCGACACTCTGCTAAGCAGTTTCTATACTTACATCAAATCAGATGGAACCCCACTTTTTCAATTCACCAAGAGAGTATTGCGCCGCTTTCCGCCTAATCATGGAGGTGCTTGCTATCACATCACCGACTGGGACCAGGAAACCGCAGAATTAGGGATGAAGTTTTTTCAAGGCATCGGCCTTCGCGGGATGGCCAACATAGAATTCAAAAAAGACCCCCGTGACAACCAACTAAAGGTAATTGAATGCAACCCAAGATTCACTGCTGCTCATGAGCTGCTTGTAAGATCCGGGATGGATATTGCCTACTTAATCCACCAACACATGAGCGGTAAATTTGTTCCCTATACCGACAGTTTTCGTTCCAACATGAGACTGCTCTACCCTGTAAATGATTACCTCGCATTTCGCACCATGAGGCAAAAAGGCGAGATAACTTTTCCCCAGTGGATTGCTAGCTTAGCCCATCCTCAGGTCTTCCCCTTTTTTAGACTACTGGATCCGTATCCGTCGATACATCACTTCCTCAAGCACTTCCGGACTCAAGAAAAGAAGACAAAAGGTTGAGAGGCTGACTCAGAGTTTCTCCTAGCAACATAAGAATTTAACATGCCGTGCATGTTAAATTGTGTAGCACTGGAGATGATTAGACGAACTTTTAGCAGAAATTAGATTTTCTGCCCGGCTTGATTGGAATAACTAACCAAGAAATATTCACACTTGGATGCATCACATTTGTACTATGAATTACGTTACTTTGACTGTACTGGAGAACTACTCAAGAATCAGCAAATTCTTGACGCTTACCTCCCCAGAAAAACGGGCTATTGAGCAGCGCTTTTGGGATCTTCGAAACGATTCTATCGCGATTTGTGGCGTGAATCCGCATCCAGGATAGGTGCGAAGATTGAAGAAATCGGCTCTGATTTTCAATGCATCACTCGAAATGACCTGCATACCTTTGTACAGATGGACAAAGTCATGCTGGACAGCAATCTAACGTTAAGACTTGCGGGCAACAAACCTCTTACACACCAACTTTTAGAAACCATCGAAGGTTACCGAGCACCCAGGTATCTAGAGTTCCGATTTTCCCAATTGGACGATGCCTTAAAATTTCTTAGCGACTCAACACAAGCTTGCGTAGTGAAACCCGCATCCGGCACCGGTGGAGGAAGTGGAGTTACTACAGGCATTGACAGCAAACAAAAGTTGATCAACGCCACCATACTTGCCAGAAAATTTTGCTCGAATATTGTAATCGAAGAGGAAGTCAAAGGGCATTCTTACCGTTTGTTATTCCTAAATTCAGATCTGATACATGCGGTAAGACGTGATCCACCAGAAGTTAGAGGTGATGGGCGCTCCAGCATCAAGCAATTGATGGAAATAGAGACATCAAATCGACTGACAGGGAACACGCCGCGCGCACTCAGCCCTTTACTGATCGATATGGAGTGTAAAAATACCCTAAATGCACAAAACCTGTCTCCCAACTATGTTCCAAAAAAAGATGAGTCGATCAAAGTCAAACAGGTAGTCAATCAGAATTGTTCAAGGGAGAGTCATTCCGTCACGGACCAGGTTCACCCGGAAACCATTACTCTGGCGCAAAATATTATTCGCATCATGGGCTGTGAACTCGCCGGCATCGATATAATCACCACCGACATAGGCCAACCGTTGCATGCAACCGGTGGGATAATTGGCGAGGTAAATACCACCCCTGGCCTCCATCATCACTATCTTCTTGCAGACAAGAGTCCCCACGAGCAAGGAGTGTGCGAAACCATATTGGAGTATATATTCAAGAAAAAGCGCTCGTAACCTGACGATTGGTACCGTGGTATTAATAAACCCACGCCGCCATCGTTCCGATGGGAGGTAGCTTTTCCATAGTTTGGGTGGCAACGGATCTAGCAAGGATTTTCCGGACACAAAATCAAGCAATCTCTTGATACTGGGCATCGTACTTAGCCAGTGTCAGGTGCCAGGCATCCGATCGATGAATGCCGGCGCTGGCGATTATAGAAGCCCTCAATATACTCGAAGATCTCTCGCTTAGGGAATAGGTGGAATCGCCCGATGCCGGGAGGGCTGCTGGAATCGATTATTTTATCAGCGCTTCCTTAGGAAAGCTCTTACATGGACGCCGCTCTATCTTTCGTACTCTAGCGAAGAAAATCAATTATTTATAGCAGTTCAACCAAAGCCTCGATCTTGTCCTGCGGTATCACCAAAAAACAAGTGATACCGCAGGGTGCCTTACCCCCTCACAAAAACCATCCTACCAGGGCGTAATAACACTCAGACTATTTGCCAACTCAGTCAAGGCCTTGATAGTCTTTTCGTCCAACGTTATACCACCTGCCGCTTCGGTTTTATCCAGCGCGCCCCACCGCCCTTCGCCAGGCAACATGACTTCTTCTCCACTCTCGCGTAGAACATCAACCAACATCTCCATCCGCTCATAATATGTGTTCATCGGCATCAGAGTATTAATGTCAACGGCCATGAAAAAGTGCCCACTATTACCCGGGTTCTCAAAATCACCATACATCGAATGTACGCCATGTGAAATGCCGGCGCCGGTCACAACACCGGCCATGATCTCCACCATCAAGCCCAATGCGTAACCTTTAGCGCCACCAAATGGCAACAAGGCGCCATCCTTTACCTTGGCTGGATCGGTAATCGGAGTACCATCACGGGCGATGGCAATACCTTCCGGGATAGGCTGTCCAAGTTCCGCAGCCTTGGTGATTGTCGAGCCCGCACTGGCACCGGTGGAGAGATCGGCAATGACATTTCTTCCATTACGGCGCGGCGCAGCAAATGCGAGCGGGTTGGTTCCAAGAACTGCTTTTACGCCACCGTAGGGAGCCACTTTTGGAAAGGAATTATTCCACAAAACAGCCAGCATTCCATTTTTTGCAATTTTATCGACATAGTAGCCCAACGATCCCAAAAAATTACTGTCAGATACGGTAACCACGCCCACACCATTTTTGGACGCCAGATCAATGGCTGTATCTGCAGCCACCTGCCCCACATAATGCCCTATGCCATTATCACCATCGATAACTGCAACAGAAGGTGTACGTTTGTCGATCTTTAGATTACACGGGGAATTGAATAAGTCCTTCGAAAGGCGCTTGCACAGGATCGGAAGACGCCAAACACCCTGGTTGGGTCGTCCGGCAGAGTTGCCCCAAATAAGGACTTCGGCAACGCTCATCGCCTGCTCTCTATCTGCGCCTGCTGCGGTCAAGATATCCACCGCAAAGGCGGTTAACTGATCAGTTGTGATTGTGGACATTGAATCGTTCCTCGATTGCTATTTTTTCGTAGAGTTAATTAGTAAACAAATCGCATTCGACTAAAAGCATTGCCAATTCTGGCCAAACCTAAGAAAGGTATCACCTTAGACCAAGACGCTTGTGCGACACCCTTATCAGTTTTGCGATCGACAGTTGGGCTGAGTTTTCACTTGGGGGTCTCTGAATAAGTCTGGGCGAAGCGAATTGTGAGTCAGAATCTTTCGTATCAAGGCGCAAATCTTAGTGTTCAGAGGCTCCTTTGTAGGTTACCCGATCATACACACATTGAGGCAATACCCATTCCAAAAGCCGTCGGGGTAACGGGAGGCTGTGGAGAATGTAGCGGGACGGGCTGAGCCAACCCGGAAGCAGAGACAGCCTCCGAGGAGGCCATCTTGTCACTGTAAGGCCAATGAAGGTTAGTAGAGATAGACCGCACCGACATTCTCGTCGGCAGTGGCATCAGTCCCTGGTGTGGGGTTGATGCCCGTTGCGCTGCTGTCCTCTCTGTACGCACCAACAGCCAGGGTTCCACCGTCACCGCTGATCGCCATCCCCCAGCCGAAGCTATCCTTACTGTCGGTGTTGGAGGATTTGACGAAGGTCTTGCTGGCCCAACTGGCCCCACTGCGTTCATAGACAAAGACGGCACCGGCATTAGATGCCGTGCTATTTGTGCTGGCGTAGACTCCTCGGGTGCTACTGTTCTCACCATGGCTCCCCACCGCCAGCAGATTTCCGTCACTGCTCAGTGCCAGGGCGAAACCAAAGTAATCATAATTGCTAGTCCGCGTCGAGGCTTTGATATAGGCCTGCTGGCTCCAAGTTGTTCCGCTACGACCAAAGACGTAGGCGGCACCAACACCGGCCAGAATGCCTGGATTCGGGGTTGAGTCAACCCCGGTGGTGTTGCTGTCTTCCTCCTTGGCACCCACCGCCAGAGTGTTGCCATCGCTACTAAAGGCCAGTGCAGAACCAAATCGATGGAATCGGCCAGCATTTGCGGCCTTGAGCATCGTCTGCTGGGACCAACTCCCCGAGTTACGAGTGTATACAAACACCGCACCGGAGCCTTTGCCTGCATCTGCAGGCCAGTTACCCAAGGCATCGGAATCCTCGCCGATAGCACCGACCGCCAGAGTGTTGCCATCGCCACTCAGTGCAACCGAGATGCCAACATGGTCGTACCACACCGAGTGATCTGACTTGATATAGGCCTGTTCGCTCCAGCTAGTGCCGGTGCGATTAAAGACATAGGCGGCACCGGCCTCGGTCTCGGTATTATTGGTCGGGGTATTGATACCATCGTTGCCACCATCCTCAAGATCGGCACCCACCGCCAGGGTGTTGCCATCCGCGCTAAGGGCCACGGCATAGCCGAAGTCATCTCCAGCCTCGGTGGTAGCTGCCTTAAGGCGGGTCTGCTCATTCCATGTGGCGCCGGAGCGAGTGAAGATGTAGACCGCACCGGAGTCGGGTGCCGCCCCATTGGAGGAGAAGTGGCTACCGGTATCGTCACTATCCTCGGCGTTTGCACCAACCGCCAGAGTGGTGCCATCCGAGTTCAGGGCGACGGATGCACCGAATTGATCGCCCGAGCCGGCATTGGATGCAGTAAGCACCTGTTGCAGGTTCCAGCTTCCAGCGGCGAAGTAGAAGATATGGACCGCACCTGCTCCTCCGTTGGCGATCTGCGGCGCACCGACCGCCAGGGTGGTACCATCAGCGCTCATGGCGACCGAGTAGCCGAAGTTGTCATCGTTGCTTGCTGTGCCCGGCTTGAAATAGCCGATGGCAGCAACCGAGTCAATCGCCACAGTGGTCTGCTCTGCAGAGCCAGCGCAGGCGCTCTCGGCGGCGTCACAAGCCTCCACCATATAGCGGGCGGCGGGCCAATTGTGCAGGTGCACCGGGATGTCGATGGTATGGCTGGTGAGAGTGATCGAGTCGGCCCCTGCTACCACGCTGTATCCAGAAACGCCGTCAGGGTTCACCATCAAACGGTAGTGGTCTGCCCCCAGTGACGCATCCCAGCTGAACTGGAACCGCTTGAAGCCGATGCTCATGGTCACATTGGTAGGTGCGTTCGGGGCGCTTGACACCACCTGAACCGTTCGGGTCAGTTGAGTCGCGGCATTGCCGCTAGCATCGGTGACATCGTAGGTCACGCTGTAGCTGCCGATGGTAGCGGTGTCGACGGCACTGCTGTCGATAGCCAGGCTAGCGGAGATATCGCCATCCAGATTGTCCGTGGCCGTGGCGCCAGGCTCAGTGTAGCTGTTATCCACAATGACAACCAACGGGTTGTCTCCTGTGAGGGAGATCACCGGAGCGGTGGTGTCCACCACATTCACCGTGCGGGTGACTGCGATGGCGGCATTGCCAGCCGCGTCTGAAACGTCATAGGTCAGGGTATAACCGCCTAGGGCTGCGGTATTCACGCTGCCGCTCACCACCACGCTGGCACTGAGATCGCCGTCCAGGGTGTCGCTGGCGCTTGCCCCTGGCTCAGTGAAGGTAGAGCCGGCCTCCACGCTCATCGGGTTGGCACCGTTCAGGGTGATGACCGGGGCTGTCTGATCGGAGACGACTACACTGCGGGTCACCGTGGTGGCCGCATTGCCAGCGGCGTCGGTGACATCGTAGCTGAGGGTGTAGCTGGCGGGTACCGCGGTGTCCACACTGCCGCTGACGCTAATGCTCGCACTAAGGTCACCGTCGACATTGTCGCTGGCGCTGGCACCGGGATCGCCATAGGTCGAACCCGCCTCCACCGCCTGCGGATTGGCGCCGATCAGGGTGATGACCGGGGCGATCTGATCGGTGACCAAGACGCTACGCTGCACTGGCGTGGCAGCGTTGCCCTCCGCATCGGAAACACTGTAGGTGAGGGTGTAGCTGCCCAGGGTGTTGGTATCCACCGTACCCGCCACAGTGATGCTGGTCGAGAGATCACCATCCACCGCGTCACTGGCACTGGCACCCGGGTCGGTGAAGCTACTGCCCAGTGCCACCTCCAACGGGTTGGCACCAATCAGGGTGATGACGGGTGCGGTCTGATCCACCACGTTGACCCTGCGGGTCACTGCAGTGGCGGCATTGCCGGTGCTGTCGGAGACGTTGTAGGTCAGGGTATAGCTGCCCAGCACGGCGCTATCGACACTGCCACTGATGACGATGCCGGCACTGAGATCGCCTTCAAAGCTGTCACTAGCGGTGGCGCCTGGATCGCTGAAGGTAGCCCCCCCTCCACACTCATCGGATCGCTGCCCAGCAGGGTGATGACGGGTGCGGTCTGATCCACCACGTTGACCGCGCGGGTCACCGCGGTGGCGGCATTGCCGGCCGCATCCGAGACGTTGTAGGTAAGGGTATAGCTACCCAGCACGCTAGCGTTGACACTGCCGCTCACCGCCACGCTGGAGGAGAGATCTCCGTCCACGTTGTCGCTGGCGACGGCCCCAGGATCGCTGTAGCTAGAGCCTGCCTCAACGCTCTGGNATTGTCGCCATTAAGGGTGATCTGTGGCGCGGTCTGATCGGTGACCGAAACGGTGCGGCTTTGGGTGGCGCTGTTGCCGGCGGCATCGCTGACCGTATAGGTCAGGGTGTAGTCGCCTGGAGTATTGCTGTCCACCGC
>NZ_AFOC01000009.1:0-53028 GCF_000224455.1 endosymbiont of Riftia pachyptila (vent Ph05) | reverse complement strand
GATTCTTAGCCAAGGACCGGATGTAGGCGAAAGCGACTATGATTATCAATAGTGCCACAACCACCTTCATCCAGAATCCGGAAGATGATGAACTCTCTGTAGACGACATTGGGGGGCTCTCCTTTTGCTTGATAGTTGTCGATGAATGGGAGTTTGCAGGGGCGGGAGTCTCAATTTCCTGACTCGCTTCAACTGGCGAATCCGGTTTCTTCCTCCCTTGAGAGGATTGCACTTGCCCTACAACCATCTCAGATGTCTGTGTTGTGGTTGTGTCAGATTTCTGACTAATGGAGGCAACAGCTACTAAGGCGGCAGTTTTTTTATCTGCTTGGGGGCTATCTGAAGAATCCGTGCTGGATGCCTGACTTTTTGCAACCCTCTTTTTCGCCACTTTTTTCTTTGAGGCTTTCTTTTTAACGGCCACCTTTTTGGCGACCTTCTTCTTTGCCGTTTTCTTCTTTGCAGCTTTTTTCTTGCTTACCTTCTTCTTCGCTGTAGCCTCCTCCGCTGGGGGAGCCAAGTCAGCGGAATCAGGGCCCAGTTCTTTCTCTTCCGTATCAGCCATGGCGATTTAACTCCAGATTCGAAAAATACTGATGCGGGCAATCGTATCAGCCGGCTCCTGATAGGTAAATGAATCTCCGAATTTCAGATCAGAGTGTTCTAATATTATCCGGAGAGATGGAAAGTGATTTTGCTTACGGAGTCGTTCTTACGGTAAGCCAATCGGCGATCCAACCGCGTTTTTTCGTATCAGGATTGATGATATACGACCAGTTGCCATGGTGGCCGATCTCGACCAATTCTGAACCTTCAGTCACAGTTTCGACAATCTCATTGCCAGTTCCTGGACCAGCGCGCAGATTAGCGCGCTTCACCTTCACACGAAGTCTATCCCCGATCCAGGGGAGCTGAAGAATGCCATTGAGGTGCTCGTCCACCAGCGAGCTACCAACTTGTACAAACTCTCTGATGATCTCCTGAGCATCGGTTTGTCCGCCACGTGCTGCCTTCAGAAACCAGCGCAATGCGGCTTCGGTATCTTTTTTGATGCCCTCCCCGGTTGTATAGGTGAGTCCAAGGGTAAATTGGGCCTCAAGATGGCCTTGCATGGCCGCAGCTTCCCACCAACGGATAGCTTTCTCCACATCAACCCGGAGGCCATTACCGTTAGCATAGAGCCAGCCCAGATTATAGGCAGCCTCAGCATCGCCTGCATTTGCCAATGGTCGCCAAATGCAGAACGCCTCGGCAAAATTGCCTTGACGTAGAGCATCAAGCCCCTCCTCCACTGTCTCTGAGGCAGCAAAAATTGGACTGGATATGGGCAAAAAGAGAAGTGCCCAGATTAGGCTGGTAAAAAAGCGGGGACTGCTTGTGCGGTCAGCTGTCATTTCGCTATCCAATCTCGCGTACCTTGAAAAGATCAGGTTTGAGAGGTTTGAAGCAGATTTTCCAGGAGCGCCCTAACATTGCGCATACCCACCAGCAGGTTTTTCTCGATCTCTTCCATGCTGATCGGCTGATCACCCTTGCCTGCCGCCCAGTTGGCGACAACTGCGCAACTTGCGTAGCACAGATCGAGTTCACGGGCCAAGGAGGTCTCCGGCATCCCGGTCATCCCCACCAGATCACAGCCATCTCTCTCCATGCGGGAGATCTCTTTTGCTGTCTCCAGTCTGGGACCTTGGGTCACTCCATAGGTACCGGTATCTGCAATATTTTGTCCGGTCGTGATGCCCGCAACAATGAGTCGCTTGCGCAGCTGTTCGCAGTAGGGTTGAGTAAAGTCGATATGAGTGACCTGATTCAGGTCATACTCAAACAGCGTATGGTCTCGCCCGTAAGTGTAATCGATAATCTGGTCTGGAATAATCACCCGTCCTGGCGACATTTCAGCGCTAATACCACCAACAGCGGCGACACCGATCACCCTGTCGACACCAATGTGTTTCAAGGCCCAGAGGTTTGCCCGATAGTTGACTTTATGGGGGGGAATGTTGTGAGCGGGACCATGCCGGGGTAAAAAGATGACCTCGTTATCAGTTAACACGCCATGAGTCAGTGCCGCAGAGGGTTCACCAAAAGGCGTATGGACAACCTCTCTTCGGATGACATGAAAATCCGACATCTTGTTGAGCCCAGTTCCCCCGATTATTGCCAGTTTTGCCATTATTTTTCTGTCCAGCGGTCATCAAGAACCTCGGATTGTAACCCGAGCCGCCAGGCAAACATACTCGCCTGTGTAAACGCAAAAAAGCCGGCTGGATATCCAGCCGGCTTCATGAAGCGCTCATGGCGTCTCAATCAGAGCTCATCAGCATGCGCATCCAGATATTCTGCCACGCCATCGGGGGTGCCTTTCATGCCTGCATCGCCTTCTTTCCAGCCCGCCGGGCAGACTTCACCGTGCTCTTCAGTAAACTGCAGCGCATCGATCATCCGTAGCATCTCGTCAATGTTACGGCCCAGGGGCAGATCGTTGATGACCTGATGACGAACCACGCCACTCTTGTCGATCAAAAAGGAACCGCGGAAGGCAACGCGACCATTCGGAGTTTCCACATCGAAGGACTTACAGATGGCGTGATCGAGGTCGGCAATCAGCGGGTAACCCACAGCACCAATACCACCGTCATTGACCGGGGTATTGCGCCATGCATTGTGAGTGAAGTGGGAGTCGACAGAGACACCGATGACTTCGACACCGCGCTTTTTGAACTCATCGAGGCGATGATCAAAAGCAATCAGCTCAGAAGGGCAAACAAAGGTGAAATCCAGCGGATAAAAGAAGATGACGGAGTATTTGCCATCAGTAGTTTCTTTGAAGTTAAAAGTGTCGACGATGGTTCCGTCGCCCAGCACAGCGGGTGCGGTAAAATCAGGTGCCTCGCGGCCAACAAGTACGCCCACGGTTGTTCCTCCTCATGGGTTGACTGGAATCTGACCAACCATCGAAACGATGACTGGCCTCTAAACTCGAACGGAAATCATAAGTGTTTTTGTCGGGAATTAGAATAGAAGGATTCTAAATTTTCATTAAATATTCATATGCACCCATAACTTTTTATTCTAGATACTAGAAAAGGGGCCGTCAGCCCCCTTCTCAACGACATCTGTCGCTCCCTAATGTGCGGCGATCGACTGCTCGTACATGCCGGCTGATCTAAGCGTCGGTACCAGTACCTTTGTCTCGCGTTCGATCCGCTCCTCGATCATTTTAAAGAGTTCATGCGTATCGCTAAGGAACTCCTCGGTAAAGTTGAAGTCGCACTCTTTCAACCACTTTTGATGATACGCATCGAACTGGCTGCGCATCGGTTTCTGGCCGTTGATAAAGCCCCAGGCCATTGACTTCAGCTTCGCATCCTCGTGAACCAGCAGATCAGGGTAGATCCCCGCGTCCTGATCAGCAATGTGCGCCTTCATCTTGTCCGACAGTTCACATATCAGCTGATGGGCAGTCTTTGCCGTGGGCAGGATCTTCAGCTGCTGCATGGTCATCATAGCCCTGAGGTCAGAGATAATCTGCAGCATCTCGGCATGGCGTCCTTCAATCGAATCGATCATATTCACTTCTACATCCTCCATCTGATCGTAGCCCGGATGCCCCCTAAAAAAAGCAACGGCATATCCGGGAATCGTTGTGTTTGGGGAGCTATCGGTCTCTGCCGGTTTCTACCCGATGGAGAGATAGTGAAACAAAACCACGGAAATGGCAATAGGTATTTAATTTTATTAGAGTTTTTTGGAATTCTTGAAGGGAAACCCCTAGCCGGAAAGATATGTTGTTAAGGGATTTCCCTAGATAGTCTGCAAGGTTATTTAGCCATCTTTTACTGCATAGATGCCATGCGCGTTACGCAGATAATCTTTGTAGTCCATTCCATAGCCAAAAACATAGCGATCCTCTACCTCAAGTCCGACAAAATCAGCCTTGAAGCCGTTGCTTCGGTCGTGACGTTTCTCCACCAGGACGGCACTGAACACCTCTTTTGCACCCGCTTTCTGGCAGGCCTCGACAATCGCCTTAAGAGTGATACCTTCGTCCAGGATGTCATCGATGACGAGAATCGTCTCACCTTCCAATGCGGTCGAGGGATGACCGATCCACTTCAACTCCGCACCGCCGCTGGTCTCCCCCCTGTAGCGGGTTGCATGGATATAGTCCTGGCGTAACGGAAACCCCAACCGGGTAAGCAAGTGTCCGGAGGGAATGAGCGCCCCGTTCAAAACGCAGAGAATGATCGGGTCGTGCCCCCCTAGCCGTCCAGTGATCTCCATCGCCATGCGATCGAGGGTCCGCTCCACCTCATCCGGGGAATAGAGAAGATCAGCGGTTGCCAGAACCTCAGCCGCCTCTTCCTGGGAGATTTTTGCCACCTCTGTTACTCCACTATCAATTGAAATTCAGATCAAGACTAGCACCGTCTTCAGCCTGAACGAGCCGGTTGACCGCCGTTTTCCACTCAGGATCCAGATGCAGAGACTCAGAGGTTATGTCGCCGCGACCATGCATCCGCACCAGCCGCAGATGGGACACCGGATCCATATCCTCCCGCAGCTGTTCCAATACTTGAACTGCTGCCTGCCGATTGTTACAGACCAGCACCATATCGCATCCTGCGGCGCGGGCGGCCAGCGCCCGTTCACCAAATGAGCCGGCCTCTTCAGCTGCCGCCATGCTCAGGTCATCGCTGAAGATAACCCCCTGAAAACCGAGCCGTTTGCGCAAGATCTGTTGCAACCAGAAGGGGGAGAAGCCGGCCAGATTCCGGTCTACCTTTGGGTAGACCACATGCGCTGGCATGATCGCTTCAAGACCCGCGTGGATCATCCGCTCAAATGGGCGCAGATCATCGATCTCGATGTCTTCCAGCCGGCGCTGATCCACCGGCAGCGCATGATGGGAGTCGGCCCTGACCGCCCCATGTCCGGGAAAATGCTTACCCACGGCGGCCATGCCGGCCCGATGAACGCCCCTCATCCAGGCCCGAGCTAGATCGGCGACCACTTCCGGACTGGACGAGAATGCGCGATCCCCAATCACCTCGCTCACCCCCATATCCAGATCGAGCACCGGGGCAAAACTGAAATCAACACCCACAGAACGAAGTTCAGCGGCCATCAGCCAGCCCCCCTGCTCTGCCAAAGAGAGACCGAGTTGCGACTTCTCGCGGTAGTTCTCACCATACCAAGCCGCCGCAGGCAGAGAGCTGAAGCCCTCCCGAAAACGCTGTACTCGCCCGCCTTCGTGGTCCACCGCGATCAGCAGATGGGGCTCACGCAGCGCATGGATCTCGGCTGTCAGCTGTCGGATCTGCTCTGGATTCTGAAAATTTCGGCTGAACAGGATCACGCCGCCGCAGGCCGGATGGTTCAACAATTCGCGATCTTCCGCCGAGAGTTGCGTGCCCTCGACATCGAGCATTACCGGACCAAGTGTCATATTTAGTTTGGCTTTTTCCTTTAACTTTCACGGCAGTATGCCGCAAAGGGGGAGACAGGGAAAACGTTTCATCACACTCTACAAACTAGAACCTGACAGGTTGGAAAATGTTCAGAAAACACCTCTTGATGCAAATCGCCTGCTTGATCCTGTTCTCAGCTGGACTCTTTGCCACTCCGCTCAAGGCAGGAGAGGATGGTTCTTCAGGCTCGGTCCTCTACTACGAAATCAGCCCCTCACTGGTCGCCAACCTGGCCAAAGGGGGGAAATATATCCGCTGTGATGTGCAGTTGATGACGAAAGATGAAGATTTTCTGGAGCAGATGAGGTTGCACGGCCCGGCAATCCGCCATGAACTGCTTCTGCTGCTGAGCGAGCAAGATGGCAAGGTGATCAAGACCTCACAAGGCAAAGAACAACTGCGCAAACAGGCGCTCGAATCAGTCAGCCGAGTGATGAAGAAGATAGCCGGCAGCGACAGCGTGCAGGCCCTCTACTTCACTACTTACTATGTCAAATAGCGCGACTGTCTAAACGATCCCTCAGCTGGTCGCCCAGCAGGTTGAGGCTGAGTACCACCAGCGACATCGCCAGCCCCGGCGCCAACACCATATGCGGTGCCACCAGCATATAGCCCGCGCCATCCCTAATCATATTGCCCCAGGAGGCATCCGGCGGCTGCACCCCCAGGCCGAGAAACGAGAGCCCCGCTTCCGCCACCACCACCCCAGCCACACCGAAGGTCGCCTCAATGATCAGCGGTGCGCTCATCAGCGGTAGAAGATGGTGTAGCAGGATGTACGGGGTGCGACTGCCCAGCGCGATCGCCGCTGTTACATACTCCCGCTGGCGCAGCGACAGGGCCTGGGCACGGGCTAGCCGGGCGTAGCCCACCCATCCCACCGCAGCAAGAGCAATGATCAGATTATCCAATCCCGGCCCCATCACCGCCGCCAGCGCGATCGCCAGCAGGATGCCGGGAAAGGCGAGAAACACATCGATCAGACGCACCAGCAACAGGTCGACCCAGCCGCCGAGGTAGCCCGCCAACAGGCCAACCAGGATGCCGATGAGCGCCGAGCTGGTGACAACGGCGGCGGCCACCAGCAGTGACGATTGCGCTCCGGCGATCAGGCGGTCAAACAGTGGTCGGCCCAGATCATCGAAACCGAACCAGGCCACAGCCCCCGGCGGCTCAAGGATTCTCTGCAATCCGACCTCGTTAGGCGTCAGGCTGAACAGAGGCGCGCCCAAGGCAGCAAGCACCCAGGTCAGCAGCACCAGCAACGGAAAGGTCGAGCCAGACCGCATCAATCGGTGGCTCGGATGCGCGGGTCGACCAGCTGATAGAGCAGGTCGGTCAGGTTGTTCACTAGCAGATAGGCAAGGCTGATGAAAAGCACACACCCCTGCAGCACTGGATAGTCCCGCTTCTGGATGGCGTCGATCATCAGCGAGCCCACCCCCGGCCAGTCGAACACCACCTCAGTTACCACTGCCCCACCCAGCAGCGCCCCCAGTTGCAGGCCGATAATCGTCAGCAGTGGCAGGCTGGCGTTGCGCAGCGCATGCAGGCCGATCAGCCGCCCCTCCCCCACCCCCTTGGCCCGGGCGGTGCGGATATAGTCCTCACCCAACACCTCCAGCAGGGTGCTCCTGACCATCCGCGCCAGCACCGCAGCAAAGGCGCTGCCGAGAGTGATCGCCGGCAGAATGACACTGGTCAGGCCGTTGCGGCCGCTCACCGGGGTCCAGCCGAGCCAGAGCGAAAACAGCAGGATCAGCATCGGTCCGAGCCAGAAGTTGGGGATCGAGACTCCCAGCATCGACATCCCCATCGCCCCCCAATCCCAGCCCGTGCCACGCCGGACTGCCGCCATCATCCCCAGCGGCAGAGCAATCAGCAGCGCACAGAGCAGCGCCACCGCGGCCAGCTGCAGGGTCGCCGGAATACGTTGGGCGAGCAGCTGAGTAACCGGCTGTTTGGAGTGGAGTGATTGCCCCAGATCAAATTGTGTCAGAGAGGCGAGATAGTCGAACCACTGCTGCGAGAGGGGGTGGTCAAGCCCTAGGGATTGACGTAGCGCCTCCCGGTCGGCCGGCAGGGCTGACTCCCCCAACATCACATCTACCGGATCGCCCGGCACCAGATGGATCAGCAGAAACACCAGGCTGACCACGCCGAACATCACCAGCAGCATGCTCAGCAGCCGGGAGAGCAGGCGCTCAGCCACCGCACACCTCGTTTGATTCGAGGATCTCCACCGGTGTCCCTGCCCTGACCTGCTCAAAGAGTTCCAGCAGATCCGCGCAGCGCATGCGGATGCAGCCATGCGAGCGGGGTGCCCCCATCGGCTCAGAATCTGGAGCGCCGTGGATATAGATGAAGCGGCACAGGCTGTCGACCTGCCCACCCCGGTTGCGCCCTGGCTCATCCCCGGTCAGCCAGAGGATCCGCCCCAGGATCCAGTCCCGTTCAGGGAAGGCCTCGGCCAGCGCCGGGGTGTATCGCTCCCCGGTGGGCCGCCGCCCGACAAATACCGTGTCGGCTGGGCAGCCTGCCCCGATCCTGATCCGGATATGGTGATGCCCACGGGGGGTGCAGCCGCTGCCGTTGAACTCGCCGACACCGTTCAAGGCGGTGGAGACCGGATAGCGCTGCAGCAGGTTCTCCCCCTCCAGCAACCTCAACGACTGCTGTGCAATATCGATCAGGATTCGCCTGTCGGTCACTGCCGCTCCCTCTGCTCCAGGTTCAACACAACATTCTGTAACCCATCATAGTTGCCGTCGGCCATTAGCCGATAGCCCTCCAGCCGCTCAGCGCTGGCGCTGTACTGATGCTCATACCAGAGTGGAATATAGGGCAGATCCTGATGCAGGATCTGTTCGATCTGCCTATAGCGCAGCGCCCGCTGCTGCAGGTTTTCAGTGCCTTCCGCCTGGTCGATCAGCCGATCGACCTCCGGACTGGCGTAGCGGCCCCGGTTGGCGCCGCCCGGCGGCAGCGAGTCGCTGGCGAAGATGTAGCGGAAGATATCCGGTGTGCGCACGCCAACCCAGCTGAGCGAGTAGAGCTGAAATCGCCCCGCCTTGATGTCGCCAAAGAAGGTACCCCAGTCGTAACTGTGGATCTCGATTTCCACCCCAATGTGCCGTAACTGACTTTGCAGGATCACCGCCAGCCTGAGCCGAAACGGATCGCTGGATGTTTTGTAGCTGAGCCTGAGCGGTCGATCCGGCCCGAAGCCCGCCTCCCGGAGCAGTGCGCGGGCACGCTCCGGATCGTAAACATAGGGCGGCAGCTCAGCGGTCCCGGCCCAGTGTTCCGGAGGAAAAATCGTCTCTGCTGGTCGCGCATCGCCACGGAACAGATGTTGGATAATCGCAGCCCGGTCGATGCCGTGGGCAAGCGCCTGGCGGATCAGCGGATTGCCGGTCAGCGGATCGGCCAGATTCAGGCCGATGTAGCTGAAATTGCTGCCTGGACGAGCATCGACCCGAACCTCGCGCTCCTCCCGCAACAGGCCCAGCAATTCTGGAGAGAGATCGTTCTGCAACAGGTCGATCTCGCCACGCAGCAGCTTCAGCAGCCGCACCGTGGGGTTCTTCACCTCAACCAGCTCGATCCGCTGGCCGTCACTGCGCCGCTCCAGCAGCAACTGCCCTGGCCCTGGGTAGGAGAGAAACTGAAATGGACCGCTACCCAGCGGCTGTTGGTGGAAGTCGTGAGCCGATTGGATCAGCCGCTCCGGCAGGATGCCCAGCACCAGGTAGGCGGGAAACAGCGCATCGGCCCGCGCGAGATGAAAATCGATCGTCTCCTGATCCACCACCGCAATCTGTTCGATCAGCGCAAGTGCGGAGCGATGCGGTGAACCGTTTTCTAGATCGAGCACAAAACGGTAAGTGGCGGCTACATCCGCAGCACTCAGGGTAGCCCCATCGCTGAAGCGAGGACGTGGCGACAGCAGGGTGAAACGGTAGTGGTATGGGCTTAACTGCTGCCAGCTGGCGATGCCAGGCATCGGCATGCCCCGCGCATCAAAATCGATCAGCCGTTGATAAAGCAGCCGGTTGATGCGCTCCGAGGTGGCGTCGGTGGCGAAACGGGGATCGAGATTGAGCGGGGCCGAGGCGATGCCAAAGCGGATGCGGTCGGGATCCGCTGGCTGCTCACAGCCACTCAGCGACAGAATCAGCCCAAGCGAGAGCAGGAGGCGAGCAAACACGCCCTGCGCTCACCAACTTTTGTAGGGGTGTTTCACCAGACTGGCGTTATAGTAGCGCGGATCATCCGAGACCTCTTCCCCGGCCCACTCCGGCATCTGGAAGCTCTCATTCTCCTGCTGCAACTCGATCTCCGCCATCACCAGACCGGCGTTGTCGCCGTGGAACAGATCCAGATCCCAGATATGCGCACCGCAGCGCACCCGGTAGCGAATCTTGTCGATGACCGGGCCATCCACCAGCTCCGCCAGCATCGCCTCCCCCTCCGAGCGTGGGATTGAATACTCGAACTCGCTGCGGCTGATGCCCTTGGCGGCCCCCTTGAGGGTCAGCAGCGCCTTCTCTCCCTTCAACCTGACGCGCACGCTAGCGTTCGGCAGATTGGCAATATAGCCTTGCTTGATGGCCTGCTCTGAGACCACATCTGACTTCCATTTATCATTTTTAACCAAAAACTTACGTTCTATTTCTAATCCCATCTGTCATCCCTTTTCGAAGAGTGCGATCGACTCCACATGGGCGGTGTGGGGGAACATATCCATGACCCCCGCGGAAACCAGCCGATAGCCATGCTGATGGCAGAGGATGCCCGCATCCCGCGCCANGTGCCTGGATAGCAGGAGACGTAGACGATCCGCTCCACCCCCAGCTTTGGCAGATGCTCCAGCACCTCCTGGGCGCCGCTGCGGGGTGGATCGAGCAGCGCCTTGTCAAAGCGCTGCAGCAGCCAGGGTTCCTGCTCCAGCGGCTCGTAGAGGTTGGCAGTGAAGTAGTCGACGTTGTCGATGCCGTTGCGCTTGGCATTGGCGCGGCCCCGCGTCACCAGGCCGGCATCTCCCTCCACGCCGACCACCTCACCGGCACGGCGCGCCAGCGGCAGGGTGAAGTTGCCCAACCCGCAGAAGAGATCGAGCACCCGCTCATTGGCACCGGGGTCGAGCATCTCCACCACCCGCGACACCATCTGCCGGTTGATGCCGGTGTTGACCTGAGTGAAGTCGATGGGCAGAAAGTCGAGGCTGAGGTCGAAGTCGGGCAGCCGATAGTTGAGATCGGCGGGAATGCCAGAGAGTGGCTGGATGGTGTCGAGTCCTCCCTCCTGAATATAGATTTCAATCTGGTGCTCAGCGCCGAACTGCGCCAAGGCCTGCCGGTCGGCCTCGTTCAGCGACTCGAGGATGCGGAAGATCAGCACCAGGGTCTCATCCCCCATCGCCATCTCGATCTGCGGGACTTGCCGCTTGACGCTGAGGCCCTCGATCAACTGGCTCAACTGCGGCAGCAGTTGCCCGACCCGGGGATGGAGGATGTGGCACTGTTCAATGTCGGCGATAAACGAGGAGCCGCGCTCGCGGAAACCGATCAGCACCTTGCCCTTCTTCGGTACATCGCGCACGCCGAGACGCGCCTTGCGTCGGTAGCCCCAGGGGGTCTCATTGAGCAACGGCTCCAGTACCGTTTCAGGTTCCACCTTGCCGAGATGCTCGAGGGCATCAAGCAATGCCTGCTGTTTGGTCTGGATCTGCGCCGCCGGCGCCTGATGCTGCAGACTGCAGCCGCCACAGATACCGAACTGAGCGCAGCGAGGTTCGACCCGCTCCGGGGAGGCCTGCAACACCTCGACCACCCGACCTTCGTCATATTTGCGGCGCTGTTGAGTATAGAGAAAGCGCACCCGCTCGCCGGGTAGTCCGCCCACCAGAAAGGTGGCCTTGCCCTCGATGTGGACCACGCCCTTGCCGTCGTGGCTCATGGATTCGATGTTTGCCTCTACCGGCTCGGCAGGCAGCTTCTTTCTGCGGCGCGATCGCCCCATAGTATTTACCTTCTCGGCTGAAAAGCGCTCGATTCTACGCCGAGTCGAGGGGTGGCACAAAAGCGGCAAACCCGCAGGAGCGCTGCTTGTAGCGCGAATCGAGGGCATTGGGCCATTCGCGCTGCGCGCAACACCCCTACTTCTGTTTCCAATTGCCGCCGGCATCCTGATACCACCAGCCGGCAGCGGCCTCTTTAATCCAGGTGCGGGCAAAGATGTTACGCACATCGGTCTCCCACTCCGGATGGCCGTTGGCCTTGGCAATCTCCTGATAGAGCTGGTTGCGCTCGCGGTTCTCGGCGGCCACCAGTTTTTTCAGATGGCTGCGCTGTTTCAATGGCACTGCCGACTGCTGCCGTACACCCACCAGCGCCTTGTTGGTGAAGCCGATGGCACCGTTCTTATAGAAGGCGACCAAAGCGCCATGACGCTGCTTCATCGCCGCCTGCAGCTTACGCACTGTGGGGGTGTTGATATTGAAATCGGGCGTGGCCGCCGCCTGAGCGCTGGGAATCAGCCACTCCAGCGGGTTGATCACAATAAACTGATGGCGGCCGGGGAGCCGCATCGACTGGTCGTCTTTGCCAGGTTTATCCACCTTCTCCTTGCCGAGGATATCCTTGACGATCTCCTCCGCTGCCTGCTGTGCCTCAGCGGCCGGAAAGTAGATATTGATGGTGACACAGGCGCCAGGAACAGTACACCGAACGCAAACGCTGCCAATCTTAAGCTCTTCATCATCGACTCCATCTTCATTTACTACTGGATCACCGGCGCAGCACCACCTGACTGGGTGATCCCTTTCAACTGCTCGAGCAGGCTATCCCAATTGGCAGTGCGATTGTAGCCGATCACATCGATGCGGGGGATGCCACCGCCCTCCACCAGATAGTAGCCCCGATCCGTCTCACCGACACCACTCATCTGACAGACGCCCGCCTGCAGTCGACAGCCGATACCCAGACGACTGTAGCCAAACTCCTCGAAAAAACGCAGGAAGGAGCGTGCCAGAGAACCGGAGATGCCGCTACCGCCAAGGTTGGAGATGTTATCCACTGCCTGCTGGCTGATCCGGCGGCGCGAGTCGTCATCTTCGGGTGTGTGGAAGAAGGCGTCGAAGCTGACTGGCCTCCACGCCTCCATCTGTAGTTCACGCATGTAACCATCGAGCCGGCCGGTGATGCGGCCAAAGGAGAAGGTTCTGGTGAGGGTCTCCAGATCGAGCCCCTGCATCTCAATATCGGCCTGCAATCTGGGATAGACACCCAACAGATCCTGCAGCTGCAGGTCTCGGATCAGGATATCGCCATCGAACACCTTAACCAGCAGCGTGCCATCGATGCTCAGGCTGCCGTTCGCGTAGTTCATCCCCGGGATCATGCCAGAGAGCTTACCCGACAGTGGTGGCCACTCCAGCGCCTGGCTCAGACTGGCCATTGAGATCGGAGTGAGAAAGCCGTCAAACTGCAGCTGCGGCTCATCGCCATCCACCTGCAGGATCAGCTGCTCCAGCTGCAGCGCGCCATCCAATACTGGAATCTGGCTCGGCTGCTCGAGCTGAAAACGTTGTCCGGTGAGAGTGAAATCGAGCCGGCCCGGACCGATGGGAATCCGCTCCAGTAGGTGGCCACCCTGCCAGCGCAGCCAGGAGGCGACGGCAGGCCCGCCCTGGCTCCAGTGCAGATGGCCATCAACCCCCTGCAGGCCCAGCCGACGCTGATTGATGCCGTCAGCCTGGTCGTCCCACTGCCCCCCTTCGAGTATTGCATCCAGGCGGGAGTGACCTGGATGCAGCTGCAGGCTGCCGCTGAGCGAACCCTGCAGGGTGAGTCGCTCCCAGGGGGTGCCGAGCAGCACCGGTTGCAACAACTCGCGATGCAGATCGCCAAGCGCCACTGGCTCCAGTTGCAGAGCCAGTTGCTCGACCTTGGCGTGCTCACCCAGGCTGAAGCGGCCATCCAGGGAGAGATCGATCAGTTGCCCCTGTCGATGGTGCAGAGAGATGAGTTCGAGCTGATCCCCCGCCTCATCCAGTCGAAAATCGCCACTGAGATGGAGGGGGTGGTCTGCCAGATTCGCATAGAGAAATGGCGTTAGGGCCTCTCCCCCATCGAGCTGCAGTGCCAGACTCCCCTGCCAGCCAGCCGCAACAGCACCAATCTGCCCCGCAATGCTCCCCTGCAACCCTTCCGCAAGATAGGTTCCATCCGCGTCACTGAAGCTGGTCTCTCTCAATCCGATGGAGCCGCTGATCTGGGTGAGTTTTTGCTGGCTTCCAGTGAGTTCGAGCTGTGCATCGATCTGGCTCTGCAGTGACCATTCGGCCAGATTGACTGGGATGCCTGCAGCGGCGGTGAGTTTGGTCAGCTGCTGTAGCTGCAGCGCCTTGGCGTCGACCGTCGCCTGCCAACCCTGTGCATCGAGTTGCAGCTCAATTCGGGCAGTGCCGTCTGCCAGCCGGAGCCGGTTCAGTCTTGCCTGAAGATGTGGCTGCTGCAGATCCATCAACAGACTGCCCGTGCTCTGCTGCCGACCCAGCAGGGGGTGATCGAAGCCGATGCGAACCGAGGGACACTCCAACTGTCGCCCCTGCAGGCGTCCGTTGCTGCATTTAAAACTCAACTGCTGCAGTGGCTGCGCGAGGCCAGGCAGGTGGAGCTTGGCGATGCTGATCAGGAAGTTTTCCCGGCCGGGCGCTGGTTGGAGCAGTTGCAGGTTGATCCCTTCGGCGCTCCAGCCGGGAGCGGCGAGACTGCCGAGCTGCAGCGTCAACCGGCCGCTGGCAAAGATCGAGTGAAACAGAAGTGCAAACAGTAAACCGCCCAACAGGGCGGCCAGGAGCAGGCTCTGCCTACTCCGCAGGAAAGACATTGGTGGAGAGGTAGCGGTCACCACGATCGCAGATGATCGTGACGATAACCGCATCGCTCACCTGCTTCGACAGCTCCAGCGCCGCCGCCACCGCACCACCAGAAGAGATGCCGCAGAAGATCCCCTCTCGCGCTGCCAGCTCGCGAGTGGTCTGCTCGGCCGCCTCCTGGGAGACGTCGATGATCCGGTCGACCCGGCTGGCATCGTAGATCTTTGGCAGATAGGCCTCAGGCCAGCGGCGAATACCGGGGATGCTCGCCCCTCCTGGGGCTGCACACCGACGATCTCGATCGCCGGGTTCTGTGACTTGAGATAGCGGGAGGCGCCCATGATGGTGCCAGTGGTGCCCATGGCGCTGACAAAGTGGGTGATCTCGCCGCTGGTGTCGCGCCAGATTTCCGGGCCGGTGCCGGCGCTGTGGGATGCCGGGTTGTCGATATTGGAGAACTGGTCGAGGATCAGGCCCACCCCCTCTCCCTCCAGCTCCCGAGCCTTGTCGATGGCCGCCTCCATGCTGCCCTCTTTGGGGGTCAACACCAGTTCCGCGCCGTAGGCCTTCATCACTGCGCGGCGCTCCATGCTCATGTTCTCCGGCATCACCAGGATCATGCGGTAACCGCTGATTGCCGCCGCCATCGCCAGTGCGATGCCGGTGTTACCGCTGGTGGCCTCGATCAGGGTGTCGCCGGGCTTGATCTGGCCTCGTGCCTCGGCTTGGCGGATCATGCTCAGGGCCGGCCGATCTTTGACCGATCCGGCAGGATTATTGCCCTCTAGCTTGACCAGCAGGGTATTGCTGGTGTCGCCTGGAAGGCGCTGCAGCCGCACCAGCGGAGTGTTGCCGATGAAATCTTCGATGGTTTTGTAGAGCATGTCGGGATTAGATAGCTGCGTGTCAGAATGTTAGCTGGTTGGAAATTCTACCCTTTCCAGGGAACAGAGACAGAAACCAGTGACGCTAGATTTAGCCGTTCAAGTTACAATCAAAGCGGGTCAGATGCGAGTATTTTGATGAGTGGATTAACAACCGTTTAGGGCGTGGAGGCGTTCGAGGCTTGATAAACCAAAAATTTTCATGGATTCGCCGACGGATCTTTGCTCTAGCGGTCATCCCTGTTGTCATGCTCTCCCTGCTATTGGGCTGGTATCTACTTGAAACCCGCTTCAACGAGATCGAGGCGGATTTCAAGCAGCGGGCCGGGTCGATGACCCAAGAGCTTGCGGCGCTGAGCATCATGCCGTTAAGACAACAGGATGTGGATCGCCTGCAACAACTGGCACAGCAATTCCTGCAGCACCATGAAGTGGTTGGGGTGATTATCGGCGATCGCAATGGACGCATCAAGATTCGCGAGCTGGAGCCCGCTCGCCATTTCAACACCATCGAGAATTTTTTCTTCTCCCAGCATCCGAGCCGATTCAGCGCACCGATAACCAGTGCCGACACAGATATCGGTGAGGTGCGGCTGTTGTTCGATCCAGGCCCCTCCACCCTGAAAAAGGCCCATCTTCTGATCAATGGCTTTGGCCTGAGCCTGGTTGGACTGCTGTCGGCCATCCTGCTCGCCATCGTCCTGGGCAGGGGGGTAACCCGCCCCATCGAGGGAATGATGGAGGTGGTCAATCGGATCGAAAAGGGCGACCTCTCCAGCAGTGTAGTGGAACGCTCAACCGGTGAGTTGGGGCGTCTCGAGGTCGTCTTCAATCAGATGATCGCACACTTGAAGACCAGTCAGGCGGATCTACAGCAGCAGGTCGAGCAGGCCACCTCAGACCTGATGCAGACCATGGAGGCGCTGGAGGTGCGCAATGTGGAGCTCGATCTGGCACGCAAACGGGCGCTGGAGGCGAACCAGGTAAAGTCCGAGTTCCTGGCCAACATGAGTCATGAGATCCGCACGCCGATGAACGGCATCCTGGGATTTGTGAACCTGCTGAAGAACTCAGGGCTCAACGAGCTGCAGCTCGACTACACCAATACTATCCATCGCTCGGCCTCGAGTCTGCTGCAGATCATCAATGACATCCTCGACTTCTCCCGTCTCGAGACCCGCCAGTTTTCACTGGAGGTAGCCAACTTTAGACTGCGCGAGAATATCGAGGATTGTGTGGCGCTGCTCGCCCCAGGAGCCCATGAAAAGGGGCTTGAGATCGTGATACTGGTCTACAATGATGTGCCCGATCTGCTGATTGGCGACATCTCACGGATCCGCCAGATCCTGATTAACCTGGTGGGAAATGCGATCAAATTCACCTCCCACGGAGAGATCATTGTACGTGTGATGTTGGAGGATGAAGACGATCAACAGTGCACCCTCGCGATCTCGGTACAGGACAGCGGCATCGGCATTCCCGACGAGTTACAACCACAGCTCTTTGAACCCTTCAATCAGGGCATGTTGTCCGCCTCACGCATCTATGGAGGTACCGGCCTCGGTCTCTCCATCTGCAACCGTCTGGTGAAGGTCATGAACGGCTCCATCTCCATGCAGAGCGAGCAGGGCAAGGGCTCCACTTTCACGGTGCAGCTAAGCCTGCCCTATGAGGCAGATGGCCAGTCAACCCGCTATCCCCAGCTGCTACAGGGAAAACGCATCGCCTGCTACGACAGCCATAAACTGGCGGGCACCGCCAATCAGCACCGTCTGACTCTACTGGGTGCCAGTGTCGAGCGTTTCTATACCGCGGATGAACTGCTGGCGGCGATCCAGGCCCAGCCCCTGCTGCTGGATGCGATCCTGCTCGGATTCTCCCGTCGGGATTTACTGGATGAGAGTGTAAAGGCGCTGGTGCTGCGGCTACGCAATATTGCCAACATCCCGATGATCACGCTGATCAGTTCGTCGGACCAAGCGGTATTGGATGAGATTCGCGCCCTTGGGAGCGACGAGTGTCTGTCAAAACCAACCCCAATCCAACTGCTGCAGCGCAGTTTTCGCAAACTGCTGCAACTCCCGATCCACTCAGGTTATCCGAGCCTGGCCGTCGAGACGGAACCAATGGCCATCCCCAGCTACCCTGGCCTGCGGGCGCTTGTGGCAGACGACAATGAGATCAACCTCCACTTGATCGAAGAGCTGTTGAAGCGCACCGGTGCCGAGGTGGTGCTAGCCCACGATGGCGAAGAGGTGCTGGAGATCGTAGCCTGCCAGGCCGCCTTTGACCTGATCCTGATGGATATCCACATGCCAAAGATCGATGGAGTGGAGGCCACGATCCGCTTGCGACAGCAGGAGTCGGAAGATAGCCATCTGCCAATCGTCGGTCTGACTGCCGACGTGTTGCCACAGAACTTCAACCACGCCCTTGAGTCGGGGATGGATGCCTGTCTGATGAAGCCGCTGGAAGAGCTACGTCTGTGGGAGCTGATCGATCAGATCACCAGCCATACCCTGCCCGAACGCCCGTTACTGGTCAGCCAACCGCCTGAGGTGCACGATCAAAAGGAGAGTCCGCTGCGGGACACTGAGCGCGCCCTCTCCATCGCCGGAGGCAATCCGGAGCTGGCTCAGGAGATGTATGCGTCCCTGCTCAAAGAGCTACCAGGGGCACAGCAGGAACTCAGTCAAAAAGTCGCTGCACGGGACTGGATGGGGTTGCGAGAGAGCGCCCACAAGACCCGCGGCTCGGCACGATACTGTGCAGCGGTGGCCCTTGATCAGCTGCTGACCAGGCTGGAACTGGCGGCGGATGCCGACTCGGCCACCCGCACCACTGAGCTGCTTGGTGAGCTGGATGCGCTGATCCTGCGCATGACGCAGCAGAGCTGAGCTCGATTCAGGGCCTCTGCAGCAACAGCTGTTTCATCTCGGCCACCGCCGCGGCCAGGCCGCTGAATACCGCACGGCTGATGATCGAGTGACCGATGTTCAACTCCCGGATCTGCTCGATCGCCAGAATCGGCTTGACGTTATGGTAGTCGAGGCCATGTCCGGCGTTGACCTGCAGACCCAGGCTGTTGCCATACTCCACTGCCTGGATAATTCGCTCCAGCTCTGTCTGACGTTGCTGGGGGTTGGCGGCGTCCGCATAGTGCCCGGTATGGATCTCCACCACCGGCGCACCCACCGCCACGGCTGCATCGAGCTGACTGGGGTCTGCATCGATAAACAGAGAGACACGGATCCCCGCCTCCTTTAGTTCTGCGCAGTAATCGGTCATGTAATCCTGGTTTGCAGCGACCTCAAGCCCCCCCTCCGTGGTCAACTCCTCGCGACGTTCCGGCACCAGGCAGCAGTCGGCGGGACGAAATCGGGAGGCAATTGCCGCCATTTCGGCGGTGGCCGCCATCTCCAGGTTCATGCGGGTCTGCAGCATGCCTGAGAGGATCTCCACATCCCGGTCTTGGATGTGGCGCCGATCCTCCCGCAGATGCAGGGTAATGGCATCAGCCCCTGCCTGCTCGGCCACCAGCGCCGCCTGCACTGGCTCCGGATAGCGGGTGCCTCGGGCCTGACGCAGGGTCGCCACATGATCGATATTGACCCCCAGCAAAATCTCTCGCTCTCTGCTCATTCCCAGTCCTTCAAAATGTAGTGGTGTGGTTTTCCCGGTTCAGGGTGTGCTGCGGAACAATTCACGGCTCTTCAGCGGTTTATTGCCAAGATAGAAGGCCAACACTCGGCGCATCAAGCCACGTGCCTCCTGAATGGTGCGGCGCTCGCTGAAGTCGCGTCGATGCATTCCGAGCATAGTGGCGCCATGCACCACCATCGGTGAGCGCGTACGTCCCGTCTCAAACACCACAGGCCCATGTTCGATATGGAACTCATAGAGCCGCTCTGCCTCGATTTTGTCGCCGTTATCGGCCTCCTGGTCCAGCAGCAGTCCATAGCCAAGCTCATCCAGTAACTCCAGCTCGAAGTGGCGCAGAACCGCTTCCATCGGCTCTGCTGTCGCCAGTGCGGCCAGGGTATTGCTGTAGTGGAGAAACAGCTGGGGATGGGGATCTTCCCGCTGCAGCAGGCGGGTCAGCAATTCGTTCAGATAGAAGCCACAGTAGAGGTGGTTGCCCTGCAGTAGCAGTGCGCGCCCCTCCAGTTCCGATTTACTCAGGGTCTTGACCTCGCCCCGCCCTTTGAGAGAGACCAGCAGCGGTCTGAAGGGCTGCAGTATCGCTCCCAGCATCGAGCGCCCAGAGCGCGCGCCTCGCGCAATCGCCGGCAGCCGTCCCTGCTCCGGGGTGAAGAGCTCCAGCAACAGGCTGGTGTTCCGGTACTCCCGGCGGTGCAGAATAAAGCAGGGTTGCAGCGCGTTATCGACCACTAATCGCTATATCCGAGCCGCGCCAGCGAGGCCTCGTCGTCAGACCAGCTCTTTTTCACCTTGACCCAGACCTCGAGATACACCTTGCAGCCAAAGAACTGTTCCATCGCCTTGCGTGCCTGGCTGGCAACGATCTTCAGCGCCCCACCCTGCTTGCCGATGATGATAGCCTTCTGCCCCGGCTTCTCCACCCAGATCACCGCGTTGACGCGGTAGATGCCACCCTTCTCCTCGAACCGTTCGATCTCCACCGAGACCGCATAGGGGAGCTCTTTGGCGTAGCGACGGGTAATCTGTTCGCGCACCATCTCGGCGGCGAAAAACTTCTCCGGCCGGTCGGTTAGCTGCTCTTCAGGGTAGAAGTTATCCGCCAGCGGCAGACGCTCGAGACCAGCTTCTCCAGCGCATCGACATTGTGACCGTTGCTCGCCGAGATCGGGATGATCTCAGCAAAATCATAGCGCTCAGCCATCTCAGCCAGAAACGGCAACAGCGCCTCTTTCTGGTTCACCTGGTCGACCTTGTTGACCGCCAGAATCACCGGCATGGTGCGTTCCTGCAGCAGTCCTAATACCTTGGCATCCTCTCTGGTCCAGCGCAGCGCCTCCACCACGAAGATCACCACATCCACATCCACTACCACCGTCTTTGCAGTGCGGTTGAGATAGCGATTCATGGCATGGTCCGCCCGCTCGTGGATGCCAGGGGTATCCACATAGATCACTTGCCCCTGCTCGAGGGTCTTGATGCCGAGAATGCTGTGTCGGGTGGTCTGCGCCTTGTGCGAGGTGATGGCCAGCTTCATACCGATGATCCGGTTGAGCAGGGTCGATTTGCCTACGTTGGGACGTCCAGCGATAGCAGCATAGCCGCAATGGTTGTTCAGCTCACTCATCTTCCAGTCTCTGTAACATAGCTGCCGCAGCGGCCTGTTCGGCACGACGACGGCTCGAACCTGAGCCATCGCTCTCCTGTTCAAGGGCCTCGCTCCGGCACTTCACCGTGAAGGTCTGGGCGTGTTGATCACCGGTGATGTCGATCACTTGGTAGCTCGGTAGTCCGATCTTGCGCGCCTGCAGGTGCTCCTGAAGGCGGGTCTTCGGATCCTTCTGTTGCGTNTTCAGATCAAGCCCGGTGAGCAGTGACTCGAATATCTGCAGGATAACCCGACGGGTAGTTGAGTAGTCGCTGTCGAGGTAGATGGCTGCCAGGATCGCCTCCACCGCGTCGGCCAGTATTGAATCCCGAGTCTGACCACCACTGCGCAACTCACCGGGCCCGAGTCGCAGATGGTCGCCAAGTTTCAGCCCGCGGGCGATCTTGGCCAGGGTTTCGCGTTTGACCAGCGATGAGCGCAACCGGCTGAGTTGTCCTTCGCTGGCGCGCTCGAATTGCTCAAACAGGGCATCGGCGATGACAAAGCCGAGGATAGCATCGCCCAGGAACTCGAAACGCTCGTTGTTTTTGCCACCGACACTGCGGTGGGTCAGCGCTTGCTGCAGCAGCGCTGGATTGTGGAATTCATAGCCGAGGGCCCGGCAGAGGCTACTGAGTGGAGGGGTCAATTGGCGGCTAATTCGACAGTGTCATTAAAGGAGACGATGGCGTCCAGATTCCCCATCAGGGGGATGCGTACCTCATAGGATACCCTGACGATGGTGGTACTCCCTTGGCGCTCCACCTTGACGTGCTCTTTCTTCACTGTACTGATGTAGTTGACTTCCATCCGGCGCAGGAACGCCTTACGAATCTCGGACAGTGATTTACGCCCGATGAGGGACTCGGCCTGCAGCGATTCCAGCGCTGACCTGACGGTAAAATGCTCCGTGTAGACCGGTATGATCTTGATCGCCATCAGCGCAACCGCGCCTACCATGACAAATACCAGCAGCATGCTGATAGCTGTCATGCCACTCTCTCTGTGCGTGCTATACATTATCAAATACCTTTCCTATGCTATTGATATTATTAATTTATTGCCCGCCCAATTCGTTCCCATGAGATCGGGAAACCCGTTTTCTCACCATCCCAGTTCATCCAGATGGCAAATGCTTCTCCGATCAGATTCTCTTCAGGCACCAGTCCCCAGCAGCGACTGTCGTTGCTGTTGTCCCGATTGTCCCCCATCACAAAGTAGTGGCCCTCCGGTATCGTGAAGGGGCCACGTGACAGCACATTACATCCCATAGCGAGATCGGGCGCCATGGGGTGCATCAGGATCTCGTGCTCAACCCCATTCAAATCTTCCACCGCCCTGAGATAACCGCTGATCCTGGCACCACCGCCAGTACCGTTGTAGATCCCCACCGGGGTCTGTTGCATCGGTTTACCATTAATATAGAGGACCTTGCCGCGGTAGTGGATGGTATCACCGGGTACCGCCACGATACGTTTGATATAGTCAATCCAGGGTTGTTTGGGATAGCGGAAGACCGCCACATCGCCGCGCTGCGGTAGATCGATATCGATAACCTTTTTGTTCAGCACCGGCAGGCGGATACCGTAGCTGAACTTGTTAACCAGGATGAAGTCCCCCACCAGCAGCGTCGGCATCATCGAGCCGGAGGGGATGCGGAAGGGCTCCACCAGAAACGAGCGCAACACCAGCACCGCGAATATCACCGGGAAGAAGGAGCGCGCATACTCCACCATCAGGGGATCGCGCGGTGCGCCTACGGCCCGTTCGTTTCTCGCTGGCGCAAAGAAGAGCGCATCGATCAACCAGATGCCGCCAGTGATGGCGCTCGCCACCACCAGGAATGTGGGGAAATCGAAGTTCATAAGCGTCTATCTACTCCAATATCGAGTTGCCGAAATCGCTGGCTAGACTGGTCATCTACACTCAGCTGAATCTTTTCAAGAAAACCGCTGCAGGCCGACTCAATCCTTGCCGACCTTCAACACGGCGAGAAAGGCTTCCTGCGGGATCTCCACCCTGCCCACCTGTTTCATACGTTTCTTGCCCGCCTTCTGTTTCTCCAGCAACTTGCGCTTGCGGGTGATATCACCGCCGTAACATTTAGCGGTGACATTTTTGCGCAGTGCCTTGACCGTGGTGCGGGCGATAATCTTGCTGCCGATGGCGGCCTGGATCGCCACCTCGAACATCTGCCTAGGAATGATCTCCTTCATCTTCGCAGTCAGATCCCGGCCACGGGAGTCGGCCTGGCTCTTGTGCACGATGATGGAGAGTGCATCAACCTTCTCACCGTTGATCAGGATATCGAGCTTGACCAGCGGTGCCGTCTGAAAGCGGGCAAACTCATACTCAAACGAGGCGTAACCGCGGCTCACCGACTTCAGCCGGTCGAAGAAGTCGAGCACCACCTCGTTTAGTGGCAGTTCGTAACTGAGCTGCACCTGGCCACCCAGGTACTGCATATTCTTCTGTGTGCCGCGCTTTTCGATACAGAGGCTGATCACATTGCCCAGATGCGCCTGCGGCACCAGGATGGTGGCGTTGATCAGCGGCTCACGCACTGCCTCGAACTTACCGGGATCGGGCAGGTCGGAGGGGTTCTCGATCTGGATTGTGCTGCCGTTATTCAACAGCACCTCATAGACCACCGAAGGCGCAGTAGTGATCAGGTCGAGGTTATACTCCCGCTCCAGCCGCTCCTGGATGATCTCCATGTGCAGCATGCCGAGAAAGCCGCAGCGGAAACCGAAGCCCAGCGCCTGGGATGTCTCCGGCTCATAGTGCAGGGCGGCATCGTTGAGGCGCAGTTTCTGCAGCGCATCGCGCAGGTTTTCGTAGTCGTCGGAGCTGACCGGATAGAGCCCGGAGAAGACCCGCGGATGCATCTCCTCGAAGCCCGGCAGCGCCTGCTCTGCCTTGCGGTTCTCCAAAGTGATGGTGTCGCCCACGGGTGCGCCGTCGATCTCCTTGATGCCGGCGATGACAAAACCTACCTCGCCGCTGGAGAGCAGCTGCTTGTCGAGCCGCTTGGGGGTGAACACACCCACCTTCTCCACCTGATAGCTGCGTCCGGTGGACATAATGTGCATCTTGTCCTTGCGGCGGATCTCGCCGTTCATCACCCGGATCAGTGAAATCACACCCACATAGGGGTCGAACCAGGAGTCGATAATCAACGCCTGCAGTGGTGCCTCCCTGTCTCCCTCCGGCGGCGGAATTGTGGCCACCAGGTCTTCCAACAGATCGGGAATGCCGAGACCGGTCTTGGCGCTGACCTTGGTGGCATCGGTGGCGTCGATGCCAATGATCTCCTCGATCTCGCTGATCACCCGCTCCGGCTCCGCCGAGGGCAGGTCGATCTTGTTCAGCACTGGCAACACCTCCAGCCCCTGCTCGATGGCGGTGTAGCAGTTGGCGACACTCTGCGCCTCTACGCCCTGGGCCGCGTCCACCACCAGCAGCGCACCCTCGCAGGCGGCTAGAGAGCGGGAGACCTCGTAGGAGAAGTCCACATGGCCAGGGGTGTCGATAAAATTGAGTTGGTAGATCTGGCCATCCCGCGCCTGGTAGTCGAGGGTGACACTCTGCGCTTTGATGGTGATACCGCGTTCCCGCTCCAGCTCCATCGAATCGAGCACCTGCGCCTCCATCTCGCGATCGCTCAGACCACCGCAAGCCTGGATAAAGCGGTCGGCAATCGTTGACTTGCCGTGATCGATATGGGCGATGATGGAAAAGTTACGGATGTGACGCAAATCTGTCATTGGCTCAGTGTTACCTTGGCGCGGAAAAAACGGAACTTGCCTGATTAGGCAAGTTCCGTCTGTCGGCGTACAACGCCGAAGCGGTCGATCATACCAAATCAACCGCCATTCAAATAGTTCCGCAACCCTATTTCATCCAGAAAGTACTCACTGAGCAGTTCACCATCGCTTCCCACCAGCACTGGTACACGCGTGTCATAGCGGGCACGGAGGGCAGCATCGGCATCGATCTCCACCAGCTGCAGCTGAAAGCTATCCGCCCCATCTATGGACTGTAGCTGTGTCAGCATATCCTCACACAGATGACAGCCGGGGCGGATATAAAGGGTCAGCTGCCTCATTCCGCCGGCATGCGTAGCGCCAAAAAGATCGGTCCGCTACGGCGGTGAACCAGCACTGCCACGGTCTTGTTGGCTGGCAGTTCTGCCACCAGCTGGTTGAACTGCTGTACACTCTCGACCTTGCGCTCGTTGATCATCAGGATCACATCCCCCTCCTGAATACCGGCAACCCGAGCGGCCTCGCCAGTTACCGAATCGACCATCACCCCCTGATAGGGCGGTACTGCCAGCTCACTGCGCTGCTCACGGCTCAGATCGGAGACCATCAGCCCGAGACGATTCGACATCACCTTGGGCGCATGGGTCTCGGCCAGCTCGATCGCATCTTCCGCGGGCAGCTCACCGATCTGGACCATTACCTCGAGGGTGCGACCGCCGCGCTGCACGGTCACAGCCACAGGGCGATCAATCGGGCTAGCGCCCACCAGCGGCGGCAGATCTGAGGAGCTCTTCAGCTTGGTGCCGTTATAGCTGAGGATCACGTCGCCCACCTGCAGGCCCGCTTTGGAAGCGGGGCTGCCGGGCAGTACCCGTGCAACCAGAGCGCCTTGGGGGTGTTGCATGCCAAAGCTCTCGGCCAGATCGCGGGTAACATCCTGGATCAACACCCCGAGCCAGCCGCGACTGACCCGACCTTTGCTCTTCAGCTGCTCGGCTACGTTCATCGCCACCTCGATGGGGATGGCAAAAGACAGTCCCATGAAACCACCAGAGCGGCTGTAGATCTGTGAGTTGACCCCCACCACCTCGCCATCCAGGTTGATCAGCGGGCCGCCGGAGTTACCCGGATTGATCGCCACGTCGGTCTGGATAAAAGGTACATAGTTCTCGCTCGGCAGGTTGCGCCCCTTAGCGCTGACGATGCCGGCGGTGACCGAGTGATCGAAGCCAAACGGTGTGCCGATCGCCAGCACCCACTCGCCTACTTTGAGCTTTTCGGCACTGCCGGTCTTCACCACCGGCAGATCCTCCGCCTCGATCTTGATCAGTGCGATATCGCTGCGCTCGTCGCTGCCGATCACCCGCGCGCTGAACTCACGGCGGTCATTCATACGCACGATGATCTCATCCGCACCGGCGACCACATGATTGTTGGTGAGGATGAAACCATCGGGGGAGATAATGAAACCCGAGCCCAGCGACTGCTGCTCCCGCTCCTGATCCGGCAGGTCGAAGCCATGTTCACCGAAGAAACGTCGCAGCAGCTCACCAAAAGGACTGTTCTCTGGAATATCAGGGATGTTGAAGCGCTCCATCTGCCGCCGGATGCTCTGCTGCTGACGAGTGCTGATGTTGACCACCGCCGGCGCATTCTGCTCAACAAGCTCGGTAAAGTCAGGCAGGCTTCTCGCCTGTAGCGGGGCGGTAAAGAGCAATACAAGGAGAAGAAACGGAACTGTGGATACCGTTCGCTGCATAAAACTCATTGGTAACTCCTGGAGGTTATTCGATTCGGATCGTGGGGCTCAGCCCAATCTGATCGGATGGGAATACGCTGAACGCAAGATCTCCGGCTCATACAGTGCGTCAGTTCGATGCCGACTGGCGAAGCCTCTTGCACCGATCAACCCGGCTATCAGTCCCAGTAGACCGCCGATAATGCTGCCGAGTTCCCCTTGACCTATTTCCATCCAGCGAACCAGTTCCAGGCCCGCAATGGCACACAGGATGAGTGTAAATATCGGCAGCAGGTAGGAGACCAAAGAGGCACGGAGCAGAGCCCGCTCATCGAGACCGATCACCACCTGCTGGCCTGCCTTTGCCTCGATTGGATTGCGCACCCGAAGCTGCGGATGACGACGTTTGAAGAAGCCAGCGATCACCGAGGTGCCACAACTCGATCCGGCCTGGCAGTTCCCGCAAGCCGCCTGCTGCTGGGTCTCCACCAGAGCATAGTCGCCATCACAGGTGATGACTCTGGCAGACTCCTCGATCATGGCGATTCGGCAGCGTTGTAGCGCATCGCCTCGACCACACTCAACAGGGTGATCGCCGGCACTTCGCCCACTGCGGTGATCTGGTGATCAGCACGCCGCCCACCCCAAGCGTTGATCGCACCCAGACGTGATGCGCCCTCCAGCGCCCCCCCCTCGCCTGCCGCTTCGATGAAGATGGAGAGAGAGGCTAGCCCGTCACTTAACACATAGTGGTCGATTACACCGCCATTAGCGGTGTCTGGCACCCTGGAACGGCTGGTCACCACAAAACCGGCGGGCAAGGATTCAAAGTGCCACTGAGGCCTGTCCGACTCTATTTCACTCCGTGGCAGGTCTGATTTACGGATGGTGATGCCACGCTGTTTGTTGGATTCGTCGATGTTCCACTCGGCGACACCGATCTCGAGGCTGGTGAACATGGTCTGTTCCAGCGCCTGCCCCTGCTCATCCATCAGGTCCGACTTGAGTGGCAGGGCGCTCTCCTGATCGAGATAGAAACGATAGCCGTAGCGGTAGTCATCCCGTGGGATGATCGCCACCACCTTCGACTGATGGCCCGCAATCCGGGCCGTGCCGAGGGTACGAAATGCGTAGTGAGGGGTGAGTTTGTCGAGGTCTTGGGGTAGCAGATCGAGAAACTTGTTGCTGGGTGGGCGCTTATCGATGGAGATTTGCTGGCTCTCGGGGCGAACGCAGGTGATTGAGCGTTTATCGCGAATCACCTCCCGCGGGGCACCGTTGAGTGAGATCAGATGCTCCCTGATCTGGCCATCCTCTACTGCATGCACCACCCGGATACTCTCCAGCTGGTTGTCGTGCAAATAGATGAATGTGCCCTGATAGTTCAGAGCGCGTACCGCGGTCATCATCCGTTCCAGCCATCGGGCGGCCTCCCGCTCTTTCTCGGCCGTTGCGGCCAATCCTGTGGTCAGGTTCAGCGCCAGCAGGACACCAAAAAAAATCTGTGCAGCGATGCCCGCTGGACGACCTATCTGCATGCCTCTCCACTCCAACACGACAAACCTGTCGAATAACGGTTGATCATTTGGCCACGTCATAACTGACAAAGGTGGCGTAAGGCATGATGCCTTTCATGGTGTTGGCCGGAGCGTATCCTGATGATTGACCAGATAACTATTGAGTTTGGTCTCAACGTCGGGGCGGGCCAGCAGCTCCCAGCGGGTGCCCCCAGATTGGCTATAGATGGTCTCTACCGGTGGCTTTTTCACCGCCACCGTGGGGGAGAGTGTGGCGACCGGTCATCATTGATCAGCTGTGGGACCATAGTGACCGCAACCAGCGCCACTGAGGCGGCGATGGCAGTACCTGCCACCGGTTTCAGCCAGGACGCCGGGCGGCGTTTGACCATTCCCGGCGCAATGATGGTAGGTTCACGCTCCAGGCTGGCGCTGATGGCGCTTGCCAGATCCGGCTGCACCAGCGAACCCAGTTCCTGACGCATCGCATCGCCTATTAGATGATAACGGGCCCAGGCCTGTTGCTCTGACGGTGTTTCAAGCAGCCGACCGATGTGCCGGCTGATTTCGTGTTCGCTTAGCTCGTCATCCACCAGTGCAGATACTTTTTCGCGTTCTTGTTCGCTCATCTCACCACCCGTGCTTATGGGTTAATCAACGGTTGTAACCGTTTGTCTATCGCCTCTCGCGCCCGGAAGATACGGGATCTCACAGTTCCCACCGGGCAGGACATCGCCTCAGCGATCTCCTCGTAACTCATGCCTTCCAGTTCACGCAGGATGATGGCAGTGCGCAGGTCTTGCGGAAGCGCGTCGATGGCATCCTGAACGGCGGCACTGATCTCGCTGCTGAGCAGATGATTTTCCGGTGTGCCGTACTCTTTCAGACGATGCCCCTCATCCAGCTGTTCGGCGATCTCGGGCTCCACATCCCCACTCGGCGGGCGACGACTCTGGGCAACGAGGTGGTTCTTTGCGGTATTAATCGCAATCCGGTACAGCCAAGTGTAGAAAGCGCTGTCACCACGAAATCTAGGGAGCGCCCGGTAGGCCTTAATAAAAGCCTCCTGGGTAACGTCCAGCACCTCGTGTGGATCCCGAATGTAACGGGAGATCAGATTCGCGATCTTCTGCTGATACTTGAGCACCAACAGGTCAAATGCCTTTTTGTCGCCCTTCTGCACACGGATGACCAGTTCCTGATCCACTTGTCGCTCGCCCATCCGGGCCCTACCCTCCCTCATGACCTGACACGTCCCTGCGCTCAGTCTGATTGACACTCCAGATTCTGAATAGTTCGCCGCATCTACCGGTAGATTAATTCTGTTCTACAAGCCCTTGATTTAGGCTAGGATGCGGCGATGCAATGCGAGTCGCATTATCGCTGTAATAGTAGGCCTCCGCAATCATGTCCACCGACCATCAGCACGACGTTTTGATCATCGGCAGCGGTGCTGCCGGTCTTTCCCTGGCGCTGCGTCTGCACCCTGATCTGAAAGTCGCGGTAATCTCCAAACGCCAACTCGAAGAGGGCAGCACATTCTATGCCCAGGGGGGCATCTCTGCGGTGCTAGACGAGGAGGATACCCTCTCCTCCCATGTGGAGGACACCCTTAACGCCGGCGCCGGGCTCTGCGAAGAGAAGACGGTTCAACTGGTGGTGGAACAGGGCCCGGAGAATATCCGCTGGCTGATGGAAAACGGTGCCAAGTTCACCCGTGACGACAACTCGGCCAGTAGCGGCGGCTACCATCTGACTCGTGAAGGGGGGCACTCCCACCGGCGGGTGATCCACGCCGCAGATGCCACCGGCCGCGAGGTGGAGACCACCCTCGAGGCCCAGGTGATGGCGCGCGCCAACGTGGAGCTGTTCGAATACCATATCGCCATCGACCTGATCACCAACCGCAAGCGCCGCCAGAGCGGCGTCAACCGCTGTGTGGGAGCCTACATTCTTAACCAGAAACAGGGCCGGGTTAAGACCTTCCGCGCCCGTTTTGTAGTGATCGCCTCCGGTGGCGCGAGCAAGGTCTACCTCTACACCAGTAATCCGGACGTCTCTACCGGCGACGGCATCGCCATGGCCTGGCGCGCTGGCTGTCGGGTCGCCAACATGGAGTTCATCCAGTTTCACCCCACCTGCCTCTACCATCCCGAGGCACGTAACTTTCTGATCAGCGAGGCGGTGCGCGGTGAAGGGGGCCGGCTGTTGCTGCCCAACGGGGAGCGTTTCATGCAGCGCTTCGACCGGCGCGGAGAACTCGCCCCGCGAGATATCGTCGCCCGCGCCATCGACCATGAGATGAAACGTATCGGCGCCGAATGCCTGTTCCTCGATATCAGCCACAAGCCGGCTGAGTTCATCACCGAACACTTCCCCACCATCTACCAGCGCTGCCGCGACTTGGGGATCGACATCACCCGCGAACCGATTCCGGTGGTGCCCGCCGCCCACTACACCTGCGGTGGCATCTACACCGATCATCACGCGCAGACCGATCTGCCGGGGCTCTACGCTATCGGTGAAACTGCCTACACCGGCCTGCATGGCGCTAATCGGATGGCCAGCAACTCGCTGCTTGAGTGCCTAGTGTTTGCCGGGCAGGCCGCCAAAGATATTAGCGAACAGGCAGACCAGGTAGAGATACCCGGTGAGTTGCCTCACTGGGACGAGAGCCGGGTGACCGACTCTGATGAAGAGGTGGTGGTGGCCCATAACTGGGATGAACTGCGCCGCTTCATGTGGGACTACGTGGGCATAGTCCGCTCCAACAAGCGCCTGGAGCGAGCCAAACGTCGGGTCGACATGTTGCGCATGGAGATTGGTGAATACTACAGCAACTTTCGTGTTACCAATGACCTGCTGGAGCTGCGCAACCTGGTGGAAGTGGCCGATCTGATCATCCGCTCGGCGCAGATGCGCCGCGAAAGCCGTGGCCTCCACTACACTCTCGACTTTCCGCGCACCGACGACCTGGCCCAACGCCATCCGACAGTGCTGATCCCAGACAACTACTCTCCCAGGACGCTGCCCTGACGGAATTCGAATTCCGGGGTGGAATTCCGGGGACAGTATACCTATTCCCAGAAGACGCTGATGCAGTAGCATAGACCACCGATTTTTTACAGGCCATTCAGGGAGGAACAGCATGGCAAGGATTGCCCGAGTGGTATTGTCTGATGCCCAACCATGTCCACCTCGTGTTGACCCCAAACACAGAGAGCGGCTTGCGAACCGCTTTGGCTGAGGCCCATCGCCGTTACACCCGGCGTGTCAATTTTCGATATGGCTGGCGGGGTCACCTCTGGCAGAAGCGGTTCCACTCTTTCCCCATGAATGAAACGCATCTTGCGGCGGCGATTCGATATGTCGAGTTGAACCCCGTGCGTGCGATTGTGTCCGGACTGGGCAAATTACCCACCGAGCCTGCTCAGGATGACGTGGAATACATCCGGGTTCATACACGCACCGGCCGCCCACTGGGTGACGCGCCGTTTATCCAGGCAGCTGAGTCACTGACTTGCCGGATTTTGACGCCACAAAAGCCGGGTAGAAAACCGGGGAGCCATTCCGCTGCAGTGAATGGGAAATAAGTATACTGTCCCCGGAATTTCACCCGGAATTCCAATGTAACCATTGATTGAAGCCGTATCCGCTCAGGGTATGATTGCCCATATTCCCTAATTAGCGTTAATTCATGGATTCACACGTACGCCGCATCATCCTCAATGCCACCAGCGCCGATGATCTGTTCGAAGGCGGTTCAATTCAAAGTCTGTGGAGTGGTTACGGTAGTATCGACCGCTACGGCCTGATCGGTTCGAAACTGAACACCGTGGTGGTCAAACACGTACGGTTACCGGATCAGAGCAGACACCCGCGTGGCTGGAATACCGATCGATCCCACCAACGCAAACTGCACTCCTATCAGGTAGAAACCGCCTGGTACGAACATTGGGCCGCACGCTGTGATGATCACTGCCGTATCCCCCATTGTCTGGCCCTGGAACATCACGACGATGAAGTGTTGATGGTGCTGGAAGATCTGGACGGCAGCGGTTACCCGGCCCGCAAGGGCAGCGTTACCGAGGCCGAAATGATCCGCTGCCTGAGCTGGCTTGCCCACTTCCATGCCACCTTCATGGACGAGAAACCGGAAGGGCTGTGGGACATAGGCACCTATTGGCACCTGGACACCCGCCCCGATGAACTGGCCACCATGGAGGAGGGTGAACTAAAGCAAGCTGCAGAGGTTCTGGACCGGACCCTGAACGAGGCCCCCTTCCAAACCTTTGTGCATGGCGATGCCAAGCTGGCCAATTTCTGTTTCTCGCCGGACGGAACCCAGGTCGCGGCAGTGGACTTTCAATACGTGGGCAGCGGTTGTGGCATGAAAGATGTAGCCTATTTCATCGGTAGCTGCCTTAACGAACACGAATGCGAACACAGGGAGGAATCCCTGCTCAACGCCTACTTCGCTGTCCTGAAACAGGCCCTGGCTCTGCACCATCCCCGGATCGATGCTGCGGCTGTGGAAGCGGTCTGGCGGCCCTTGTATAGCGTGGCCTGGACCGATTTCTATCGTTTCCTCAAAGGCTGGAGTCCCGGCCACTGGAAAATTCACAGTTACAGCGAACGCCTCGCCCATGAGGTGGTGAGCCAATTACAGGACACCCCATGCTCTTCAGCAATGATCAACTCTACGAACTGAGCCAACTGGCCTTCAGCGCAGCCCATGCCGCAGGTCATATCATCAAAACCCACCGACAAACCGAGATCCAGGTTCACCACAAAGAGACTGGCACCAGCACCGCTGGTCAGGTGGTCACTGAAGTGGACCACAAGGCTCAAGCCGCTATTTTGGAGATACTAGAACCCAGCTGTGCTGAATATGATCTCGCTTTGCTCACGGAGGAATCCCCCGATGACGGTCAACGCCAGAAAAAACCCGCTTTCTGGTGTATCGATCCCCTGGACGGCACGCTGGCCTTCATCAACAACACTCCCGGCTTTTCCGTCTCTATTGCCCTGGTGGCTCGGAATGGCGACCCGCTGATCGGTGTGGCGTATGACCCGGTGGAGCAAGCCCTGTTTCATGCCATCCGTGGCCAGGGGGCATACAAAAATGGACACCCCATACAGATCCCTGACCTGGACCCGAAACAGCCCCTAATCCTGAGTATCGACTTCAGTTTTCAGTCACATCCCTGGCTGGAACATACCCGGACTGGTTTACATGACATCGCCCGGCAACTGGGCTTGAACGGCTCCGATATTCAGTTTCGCACTGGTGGTGTAATGAATGCCTGCGGCATCCTCGAAGACCCCAATATCTGCTACTTTAAATACCCCCGCAGCGACAATAGCGGTGGCAGTTTATGGGACTATGCTGCTACCGCCTGCCTGTTCCATGAGGCTGGGGCCGTGGCCTCCGACATATACGGCCGACCCATGGATCTCAACCGACCGGATTCCACCTTCATGAACCATCGCGGGCTGTTGTATGCGGGTAACCATGCTCTGGCCGACCACATCATTGCGCTACACCACAGTGTGCTGTTACATCGCAAGGCCGGCAGACTTTCAGAAAATGCTCAGACAAACTTCCAGTAAACGGTGCTAAGTGTTACCAAATAACACATCATCACGCACTAATGAGTTATGCTTATTGAGTGGCGGAGAGGCAGGGATTCGAACCCTGGGTGGGCTACAAACCCACGCCGGTTTTCAAGACCGGTGCATTCAACCGCTCTGCCACCTCTCCAAGAGCGCGCTAGGATACCTGAAATCGACTTGAAAATGCCAGTCGAAACTCTATTTTCATCGTGTTGATCTTTGGCTGGATAGATGTATCCTTGCGGAACCGAAACGGATATCCAGTGTCTTATATACAACCTATTGATTTGCTGGCATTTACCCAGGAGGCAAAGCCGACATGAACCAGATTGATTTCACCTCTACCCGTACCCAGGAATCGGTACTGGCGAGTAATAAGGTGCTGAAGAACACCTATATGCTGCTCTCTGCCACACTGGCATTCAGCGCAGTCATGGCCGGCATCTCGATGTTCATCGCGATGCCGCCGATGACCTACATGGTCTCTGTCATCGTCGCCATGGTGCTCGGCATCTTCGTGCTGCCCCGTACCGCCAACTCCTCCGCCGGTATCGGCGTAATCTTTGTGATCACCGGTCTGATGGGTTTTGGACTGGGCGCCATCCTCTCCATCTACGCCGCACTGCCAAAAGGCCCTGAAATCATCACCACCGCTTTCGGCGGCACCGGCGTGATCTTCCTCGGTCTCTCCGGCTATGCACTGACCACCCGCAAGAACTTCAGCTTCATGGGGGGCTTCCTGTTTGCCGGCATGATGGTTGTGGTGATCGCAATGCTGGCCAATATCTTCCTCGCGATGCCTGCCCTCTCGCTGGCGCTCTCTGCCGGTATCATCCTGCTGATGAGCGGTTTCATCCTGTTCGACACCAGCCGCATCATCCACGGCGGTGAGACCAACTACATCATGGCCACCTATGGCATCTACATCAGCATCTTCAACATCTTCATTAGCCTGCTGCATCTGCTCGGCGTGATGAGTGATGACTGATCAGACCCTTGTCTGACGGCAAACCCCGGCCTGATGCCGGGGTTTTTTTATATCTGCTGAGGAGAAAGATCGATGGACTGGATGAAGATTCTGGCCGCCGCTGCAATGGTGATGATGCTGTTTGCGATGTGGCCCGCCTACAAACACTGGAGCCAGAACGGCCCCAAGGCAGAGAAAGGCGACTGGATGGCGGTGCTGCTGCCGATCGGTGCCGTGATTGGCTTTGTGATCCTGCTGATGGCGATAGTCTGAAGCCTAGCGGCCCCGCCAGTGCCGGGACCGCTTTCCCCTGATCAGATTACCTCGATGCCGCCCATGTAGGGACGTAACGCCTCGGGTACCCTGACCCTGCCTTCCGCATCCTGATAGTTCTCCATCACCGCCACCAGGGTACGACCGACCGCCAGGCCGGAGCCGTTTACAGTGTGTACTAGTTCCGGCTTGCCAGTTTCGGGATTGCGCCAGCGCGCCTGCAGCCGGCGTGCCTGAAAATCCACGAAATTGGAGCAGGAGGAGATCTCCCGATATTTGCCCTGCCCCGGCAGCCAAACTTCCAGATCGTAGGTCTTGGTGGCGGAGAAACCGATATCCCCGGTACAGAGGGTCACTACCCGGTAGGGCAGCTCCAGCTTCTGCAGGATCGCCTCGGCATGCGAGGTGAGCTGCTCCAGCGCATCGAAGGAATCTTCGGCCCGGACTATCTGCACCAGCTCTACCTTCTCAAACTGATGCTGGCGGATCATGCCACGGGTGTCCTTGCCGTAGGAGCCCGCCTCGGAGCGGAAACAAGGCGTGTGGGCCACATAGCGGCGTGGCATCTCGTCGGCGTCGATGATTACATCACGCACCAGGTTGGTGAGCGGCACCTCGGCGGTGGGGATCAGATAGTACTCATGCTCGCCCTGCAGCTTAAACAGCTCCTCTTCGAACTTGGGCAGCTGACCGGTGCCACGCAGGCTGTCGCTATTGACCAGATAGGGCACATAGGCCTCGGTGTAGCCGTGCTGGATGTGGGTATCGAGCATCAGTTGGATCAGCGCCCGGTGCATGCGCGCCAGCGGGCCTGACATCACGGTGAAGCGCGAGCCGGTCAGCTTGGCCGCCGCCTCTGCATCCAGCAGCCCGTTTTCGATGCCTAGATCCACATGATCTTTTGCTTCGAAGTCGAACTGTGGCGGCTCACCCCAGCGACGCTCCTCTCGATTATCCTCCTCATCTTTGCCATCGGGCACCGACTCATGGGGGATATTGGGGATGCCGAGGGTGATCGCGCCCAGCTCAGCCTGGACCTGGTTCAGCGCCTCCTGGGTCTGCTTCAGCCGGTCTCCCAGTGACGCCACCTCGGCCAGTAGCGGCTGGATATCCTCGCCTGCCGCCTTCGCCTTGCCGATCGACTTGGAGTGGCTGTTGCGCTGATTCTGCAGCTCCTGGGCTGCAACCTGCAGCGACTTACGCTGCGCCTCCAGCGTAGTGATCTTATCCGTGTCGAGTTGAAAGCCGCGTCGCGCCAGTTGCGCCGCGACACTCTCCAGATCGTTTCTTAACAGACGAGGGTCCAGCATCGTTTATTCACCCATATTCAAACTTGCGGGCCAGCTCACCACATGGCCCGGTTCCACAATCTTGTTGAGATCCTCGAGGATCCCCTCCACCTTGTCCGTGCGGTCAAAGAACTCCACCACCAGCGGCAGATCCAATGAGACATCGATCAGTGATGAAGTATGCATGCGCCCCGAGGCACCGATACCAGCGATACCACGAAACGCAGTGATACCGCGCACCTTCTCCTCCGCATGCAGAAAGTGCATCAGCCGCTGCATCTGGTGATCACCCTCGGTGAGGTAGACCCGCACCATGGTAACGCTCTCTTGTTTCATAACTGTCTTCCTAGGGTCAATCCCAGCCAGCAGGCTGCGAGACAGGCGATAACGCTGATCAGCACATTCAACATCGCCTTCAGATAGTCCGCCTGCTCCAGCAGATTGAGGGTCTCGATGGAGAAGGTGGAGAAGGTGGTAAAGGCGCCGAGCAGACCGACCAGTAGCGCCGCACGCAGCTCCGGCCCGACACTAGCACGCTCCAGCAGGTAGACGTAGAGAAAGCCCATCAACAGCGAGCCGATGAGATTCACCGCCAGGGTGCCGAAGGGAAAAGCCCGGCCAAGCAGCCCATAAACCCCGCTGGAGACCCAGAACCGGAACAGCGCTCCTACTGCGCCTCCGGCTGCGATGGCGATCATCTGCATCAGAATTCCGAGTCTCTAGAATGATAAACCGCCGCATTCTACACCCATCGCAGCGGGCCGTGAAACGCGGCAGGATGCAGTGAAATCGCTGCAGCCCACAACGATTGAAATAGCCTGCTGTGAATGATAACGGGGCCTTCGTTGGCCAGCTTCGAACAGGCAGGTTGTAGCCCGCCTTCAGACGGACAGGTCAGGCTGAACGGCAGAACGACAGACAGACGCCCCATCCTCTTTCGATCCACTTGTCACTCAACCAGCGCCCTGCTCCCGGTCGAGTCGCTTGAGGAATTCGAGCTTCTCACCAATCTTGATCTCCATGCCGCGATCGACTGGACGGTAGAAGCAGCTTCCTTCCAGCCTCTCCGGAAAGTAGTTTTCAGCGGCGGCGTAGGCGTGGGGTTCATCGTGGGCATAGCGGTAGGCCTTGCCGTAATCGAGTTCCTTCATCAGTTTGGTGGGGGCGTTACGCAGATGCAGCGGTACCTCCAGAGAGCCTGACTTCTTCGCCACCGACAGGGCCTGCTTCCAGGCCATGTAGACCGCATTGCTCTTGGGGGCACAAGCCAGGTAGACCACCGCCTGGGCGATCACCAGCTCCCCCTCCGGGCTGCCGAGGCGCTCCTGGGCCTGCCAGGCGTTGAGCGCGATCTCCAGCGCGCGCGGGTCGGCGTTACCTATATCCTCCGAGGCCATGCGCACCACCCGCCGGGCGATGTAGAGTGGATCGCAGCCACCGTCGATCATTCGCGCCAGCCAGTAGAGGGCCGCATCGGGGGCCGAGCCGCGCACCGATTTGTGTAGTGCCGAGATCTGATCGTAGAAGGCCTCACCACCCTTGTCGAAGCGACGCAGGGTGCCGCTGGCCACTTCGCCGATCAGCTCGACGCCGATCTCCCCTTGCTCTGCCAGATCGGCGGCAATCTCCAGCAGGTTGAGAGCACGCCGCGCATCGCCATCCGCCGCCTCGGCCAGCAATCTACGTGCTTCAGGAGTGATGCCGAGGCCGCTCCCGCCGAGCCCCCGCTCACTATCCTGCAGCGCCTGCTCGATGATCTGTTCGAGCTCCTCTCCCGCTAACGCCCTCAGCACATAGGTGCGGGCGCGGGAGAGCAACGCGTTGTTGAGCTCGAAGGAGGGGTTCTCGGTGGTGGCACCGATGAACACTAGGGTGCCATCCTCCACATGCGGCAGAAAGGCATCCTGCTGGGACTTGTTGAAGCGGTGCACCTCGTCGATGAAGAGCAGCGTCGGGCGGCTCTCCTGCTGTCGTGCGAGCCTTGCCTGCTCCACCGCGGCACGGATCTCCTTGACCCCGGAAAGCACTGCCGAGAGGCTGAGAAACTGCACCCCGGAGTGACGTGCGATGAGCCGCGCCAGGGTGGTCTTGCCGGTGCCCGGCGGACCCCAGAAGATCATCGAGTGGAGGTGGTCGGACTCGATTGCCCGCTGCAGCGGCTTGCCTGTGCCGACGATATGTTGCTGGCCGCTGAATTCCGCCAGAGAACGCGGCCGCATCCGGTCCGCCAGCGGCCGGCCGGCGATCGCCCCGGCCTGAAACAGATCCGCTGACTGGCTCATAGGTCGCCGATCATGTCGATCCCATCCGGTGGATCAAAGACAAACAACTCATGTTCCAGGGCGGGGTTACGCCGCAGATTGGAGAAACGGAAGCGGGTGATCTGACCAAAGCTGTCGATCATTTCCATCTGCACCAGCTGGTTCTGTTTCAGCCCCAGTTTGACCTGATCGATCTCCACATCCTTCTGTTTCGGCTTCAGGCTAAGCCAGTCGATGCCGTCTTTTTGGCCCAGCTCCGTGATGGCAAAGTGCCGCTCGATCGGCCCGGTATCGCTGAGCAGCTGCGCCGGCGTGCCCTTCAGCGCCGCCTGCTGATCCCGGTGGGAGACCTGCTCCAACTCCCTGTCGTGCAGCCAGATGCGGTTGCCGTCAGCAATGATCAGCTGGTGGCTTGGCGCGTCATACTGCCAGCGGAAGCGCCCGGGACGCTGCAGATAGAGGATGCCACTGGTGATATAGATCTGGTCGCTATCGGGCTGGCGCAGAGTCTGTACGAACTCCGCTTGCAGGGTAATCAGATTGGACAGAAACTGCCGCAGCTGTTTCACGCCGGTAGCGCCATCGGCTTCTGTTGCCAATGAAGGCTGAGCGAATCCACTCAGCAGGAGCATCAGCAGCAGGCTAAAAAATCGGGTCATCTCAATCCTCCACGGGTGGCGGCGCGATCACTTCGCGACTGCCGTTGGTCTCGGCTGGGCTGATGATACCGATGCGCTCCATCTCTTCGATCATTCGCGCCGCCCGGTTATAGCCGATCTTCAGGCGCCGTTGCACCCCGGAGATGGAGGCGCGGCGGGTCTCGGTGACGATCTTCACCGCCTCGTCGAAGAGTGGATCAGAACTCTCGACATCGCCATTACCCTCAGCCGGGAAGCCAGGTACCGATTCGGTCGGCTCCTGCAGGATCTCCTCCAAATATTCGGGGGCACCGTTCGCCTTCAGATGATCGACCACCCGATGCACCTCATTGTCATCCACAAACGCGCCATGCATGCGCTGCGGAATGTTGCTGCCGGGGCCCATATAGAGCATGTCACCATAACCCAGTAAATGTTCCGCCCCCATCTGGTCGAGGATGGTGCGCGAATCGATCCGTGAGGAGACCTGAAACGCTACCCGGGTCGGGATGTTGGCCTTGATCAGGCCGGTGATCACGTCCACCGAGGGGCGCTGGGTGGCCAGCACCAGGTGGATGCCGGAGGCCCGCGCCTTCTGCGCCAGCCGTGCGATCAGCTCCTCGACCTTCTTGCGTGCCACCATCATCATGTCGGCCAACTCGTCGATAATGACCACGATGTAGGGCAAGGGTTCCAGGGTCGGGTGGGCCATCGCCTCGATCACTGCGTCAGACTTGGGCTGGAACAGCGGATCTTTGAGCGGCTCACCCTTCTTGATCGCCTCGCTGGCCTTGCGGTTGAAGCCGGTGATATTGCGCACCCCAAGCGCCGCCATCAGCCGGTAGCGCCGCTCCATCTCACCGACACACCAGCGCAGCGCATTGCCCGCCTCCTGCATGTCGGTGACCACCGGGGTCAGCAGATGGGGGATGCCCTCGTAGACCGACAGCTCGAGCATCTTCGGATCGACCATAATCATGCGTACTTCGCTCGGCTTGGCCTTGTAGAGCAGGCTCAGGATCATCGCGTTGATCGCCACCGATTTGCCCGAGCCGGTGGTGCCGGCGATCAGGGCATGGGGCATCTTGCCCAGATCGGCCACCATCGGATGGCCGGCGATATCCTTGCCCAGCGCCAGGGTCAGCTTCGACTTGCTCTTCTCGTAGACCTCGGAGCGCAGCACCTCGCTGAGGAAGACTGTCTCGCGGTTTTCGTTAGGAATCTCCAGACCGACTACCGACTTGCCGGGGATCACCTCCACCACCCGCACCGAGATCAGTGAGAGGGCGCGGGCCAGATCTTTCGACAGCCCGGTGATTTTGCTCGCCTTGGTGCCCGGCGCCAGTTGCAGCTCGAACAGGGTGACCACCGGTCCTGGATGGACCGCCACCACCTCCGCCTCGACACTGAAATCGCGAAGCTTCAGCTCCACCTGGCGCGATAGCAGCTGCAGCGCCTCCTTGGAGTAACCTTGCTCTGAGTGCTTGGCCGGCTCGAGCAGCGACAACGGCGGCAGTTCGCTGTTCGGGTCTACATCGAACAGCGGCACCTGCCGCTCCTTCTCAGCCCGCGCACTGATCTTCACGGATTTGATCACCGGCTCGATCTTCGGCAGCTTGCGTTTCTCAGTCCGCTTCTTCTCCTTTTTAACGCTCTTTGACCGCTCCTTGCGCAGCCGCTTGGCCGCACGCCGCTCACGCCAACCCGACAGACTGCTGAGAATACGCTGCAGCCCATCGAGTACCAGTGCGCCGATCCACTCCATTACCGTCAGCCAGGAGAGACCGGTGAAGAGGGTAAAACCGCTGAGAAACAGTGCCAGCAGCAACAGACTGCTGCCGGAGCGGCTGAATACCGCCTCGAAATAGTGGCCGAGAGAATTGCCCAGCACCCCGCCGGTTCCGGAGGGCAACCACTGCCCCAGATGGGCGGCATGGAGTTGTGTCAGGGCACTACCCGCCGCCAGGGTGATCAGAAAGCCAATCCAACGGAACGCCAGTAGGTTGAGATTGGGTTTGGCGTCCAGATCCCGTTTGCGGAAAATCCAGACCGCACTCCAGGCGAGCATCAGCGGAAACAGATAGGCAAAGAAACCAAATAGATAGAAGAAGACATCAGCAAACCAGGCCCCCACCGGGCCACCGGAGTTTTTCACCTGATTTGAGGGGCCAATATAAGACCAGCCGGGATCGCTCGAATCGTAGCTTCCCAGAGAGAGCAGCAGATAGCCGCTCAGGCAGATCAGCCCCCACAGAGCCGCCTCACGAAGCGCCCGATGCATATGTTCAGAGAAGGCCGAACGATCACTCGCCCCCTGTGGCTTTGCCTGCACGATTCCCCCAATTAACCAGGATAATTATGATTTTATACGACTTTTTTAGTTTGTTTTCTAAGATACTGATCGCGCAACACAGGATAGATTAGTTCACCGCCACTCAGATTGAGTGCCTCGCCAAGAACCGGATCGTCACGCCATTGGCCGCTTGCTAGACGCTGCAGGTAGGGGATCATCGCCGCTGAGAGGGCCTGGGAGGCGCTCTTCGGCACTGCCCCCGGCATGTTGGCGACACCAAAGTGGGTCACCCCCTCCTCTACATAGGTCGGTTCCTCATAGGTGGTGGGACGAATCGTCTCGATACAGCCGCCCTGGTCCACCGAGATATCGACCACTACGCTACCCGGCTGCATCTGCCCCACCAGCTCCCGCGAGACCAAGTGTGGTGTCTGTGCGCCCGGGATCAACACCGCTCCGATCAACAGATCGGCCGTCGCAACCGCTTCGGCCAGGCTCTCCTGATAAGGATAGAGTGCGGTGACATTCGCTCCCAGCTCACGCATCGCCTCCATCCGCGTGCGCTGGGTGTCGAAGATGGTGACTTCTGCCCCCAGTGCCGCCGCCATACGGGCGGCGTTGCCACCGGCCTGTCCGGCACCGAGGATCACCACCCGGCCTCGCTGCGCCGCCGGCAGGCCGCCGAGCAGCAGCCCTTTGCCTCCTTCTGGTCGCCACAACAGATGGCTGCCCGCCTGCACCGCGATGCGGCCGGCGATGTCACTCATCGGTGCCAGAATCGGCAAACCACCACCATCGGCGAGGGTTTCGAAAGCAATAGCGGTCACCCCAGTGGCCAGCAAGCTGTGGGTCAGCGCTTCATTGGCTGCAAGATGGAGGAAACAGAACAGGGTCTGATCTGCACGCAACATCTGCGGTTCGGGGCCATAGGGCTCCTTGACCTTGATCACCAGTTCCGCCCAGTCGTAGATCGCTACTGCATCGGGCAGGATCCCGACCCCAAGCTTGGTATAGGCGCTGTCAGGATAGCCGCTCGCCTCCCCTGCCCCCTGCTGCACGCGGACCTGGTGGCCGGCCGCGATCAAGTCGGCACAGGCCTCCGGAATTAGACCAACTCGGCCTTCAAGTGGCTTTATTTCTGTAGGTATTGCAATGCGCATGGTAATTCAATACTAACTTGAACTTGCGAACATAACCCGCGCAAGTGAAACAGATTTTTGAGGCCAATTCACAGATAACTTGTGAGTATTTTTCTCATGCACGATCCTTTACCCACCGCAGATCATTACGTAACATCCATCAATTATCTTCGTCGGGTTGAAACGCCGCACTTTGTCCCATGCTGATGAGAGCAAATCCTTGGGCGGCTCACGATCCATTCCGATACCCCGGCAATGTCCGGGTCAAAATCTGGAGTAAGTATACATGAGCGAAACCAAGCATTGTCGCCTGTTGATTCTGGGATCTGGCCCTGCGGGTTATACGGCCGCAGTCTATGCCGCCCGCGCCAATCTGCAGCCGGTACTGGTAACCGGCATGGAACAGGGTGGCCAGCTGATGACTACCACTGAGGTCGACAACTGGCCCGGCGATCATGCCGGCGTGCAGGGTCCGGATCTGATGGATCGCATGCGCCAGCATGCGGAGCGATTCGACACCGAGATCATCTTCGATCACATCAACAAGGCCGACCTAAGCAAGCGCCCCTTCGAACTGACTGGTGATCAGGCCACCTACACCTGTGACGCCCTGATCATCTCTACCGGCGCCTCAGCCCGTTACCTAGGTCTGGAGTCGGAACAAGCATTTCGCGGCCGCGGCGTCTCCGCCTGCGCCACCTGCGACGGCTTCTTCTACAAAAATCAGAAGGTGGCGGTAATCGGCGGTGGTAATACCGCGGTGGAAGAGGCGCTCTACCTCTCCAACATCGCCTCTGAAGTGGTGGTGGTGCACCGGCGCGAGCAGTTCCGCTCCGAGAAGATCCTCTCCGATCAACTACGCAAGAAGGCGGAAGATGGCAATGTCACCCTCGAGCTGAATGCTGTTCTCGATGAGGTACTGGGCGATCAGACCGGCGTTACCGGCATGCGCATTAAGAACGTAAAGGATGGCAGCACCAAGGATATCGACCTGCAGGGTGTCTTCATCGCCATCGGCCACAGCCCCAACACCACCCTATTCGATGGCCAGCTTGATATGACCAATGGCTACCTCAAGGTCGAAGGCGGCATGGAGGGCAATGCCACCCAGTGCAGTATTTCCGGCGTGTTTGCTGCTGGGGACGTGCAGGATCATGTCTATCGCCAGGCAATCACCTCTGCCGGCACCGGCTGTATGGCGGCGCTCGATGCCGAGCGCTTCCTGGATGCGTTGGAGGCCGAAAAGGGCTGATCGAAAGCAGATAACAAAGGCTGTATAACCTGCTGTAATTACGGCCTTTGTTATCGTTCAGTAGTGATTTGACTCAGGACGTATGCGCAGAGCAACAGCTGCTGAAAGCGGTTCACTCCCTTGAACTGCACACCATGCACAAACTGACTACCCTGCCCCTCCAACTCAAACTCTCGCAGGTTTTTTATCTCGCCCATGATCTGCATGCTGTCCGAACCATTGCAGACATCGATATTTAGCTGGATCTGGATCATATCCCCTATCGATCCAATAGGTTTCTTGGTAATCAAACGCGCCCCACTATTGCTAAGATCGGCAATCTTTGCGGCTAGATGGTTCTCTGGCGTGTCAGCCACATTGGTGTTGCGGACCTTGGTATCCAAGGTCGTCGAAACTCTTGGCGCATTGCGCACCACGGCACTTGCCACATCTTCCGGATAGGCGAGATGCAGATGCGGATAGGGCCGTGCCGCTGCGTGCATAACCCGTGAGACGAAGCCAAAGACATTGCTGCCCTGAAGCACACGGACGGTAAAATTCTGCCCCTCCCGAACCAGGATCGCCTTTCCCTGTTTTCTAGGGGTAGTGATAACCAAAGATTCATTGGGAAGATAACCAATCAGCTTCACCCCATATCGGTCGGGGATATCACTAGGTGGTGCATGCTGAAGCTGCAGCGTATCGCCAATCTGCAGGGTTCTGATAATGTCAGACAAGGGTTCTCTCCAAGCACCAGATTGAGGGCCTTTTTCTCTGTTGTTGGGCCCGATAGTCAAGGGGAAACAGGGTCTTTACGGCAGCAGATGATGCGAATTTTTCCCTACATACACAAGAGAAAATTTCACTGCTGAGTTACTGTTGCATTGAGATCTGAGCGCTCAACTACTACTGATGATCTTTAAGCTGGATAACAATTCTTACGCACCTTTCCCCGATGTCTCGCTGGCAGAGACAGAACCGGATGGTCTGCTCGCGCTGGGCGGGGATCTCTCCCCCGAACGTCTGATGAACGCCTATCGAAGCGGTATATTTCCCTGGTATGGTCCAGACGACCCGATCCTCTGGTGGTCCCCCGACCCGCGTATGGTGCTCTACCCGGAGAAGCTGAAGATCTCTCGCAGCCTGCGCAAGCGGCTCGCCAGAAAAGAGTTCCAGATCAGCTTCGACCGACAGTTTGAGGCGGTCATCCGCGCCTGTGCTGAACCCCGCACCACATCGCCCGGTACCTGGCTGGCCGAGGAGATGATTCAGGCCTATATCGAGTGTCACCGGCGGGCACTGGCCCACTCCGTAGAAGTATGGCAGGGAGAGATGCTGGTCGGTGGACTCTATGGTATCGCCATCGGTGCGGTCTTCTTCGGAGAGTCGATGTTCAGCCGGGTCTCCGATGCATCCAAGTGCGCCCTGGTGGGGCTTACCCAGCAGCTGACAGCCTGGGGGTTCGAGTTGATCGATTGCCAGGTCTACACTTCCCATCTGGCCTCACTGGGGGCGGAGACGATCCCCCGCAAGCGCTTCAGTCAAGCACTGGATCAGGGCTGCATACTGCCTGACCGAGCGGAAAGTTGGGCTAATGTTCCCATGTTCTTTCCGCGGACTCAGCTATGATAGACGATCCAACATTCCCCTCTAACCCGGCACTGGCACTCTATCTGAGTCAGCCCCATGACTGCTCCTATCTGCCGGGTCGGCAAACCCGCACGCTTTTTTTGGACCCGGCAGCGCAGATCGATCAGCCGATCTATCAGGCTCTTATCGATCGGGGGTACCGGCGCAGCGGCCGCTTTCTCTATCAGCCAGCCTGCCCCGACTGCTCTGCCTGCATCTCGCTGCGGCTTCCGGTCAGGGACTTTCAGCCAACCCGCAGCCAGCGCCGCTGCTGGAAACGCAATGCAGGACGGTTTTGTATCACTGCCCGCCCGCCACAGCTGGAGAGTGAGCAGTTCGTCCTCTACCAAAAGTATCTCGCGCAGCGGCATCCAGGCAGCAGTATGGACTACAGCAATCCGGATCAATATATCGAGTTTCTCCACAGCGAGTGGGGTGAGACCCGCTTTTACGAGTTTCGTCTTGGTGACCAGCTTGCCGCTGTGGTCGTCACTGATCATCTGCCTGACGGACTCTCCTCCGTCTACACTTTCTTCGACCCTGATCTGCAGGCGGACGGTATCGGCATCTTCGCCCTGCTCTGGCAGATCGAGCATGCTCGCCAACTGGGGTTGAAGTGGGTCTATCCCGGCTTTTGGATCAGAGATTGCCGAAAGATGCGCTACAAATCGGAGTTTCGCCCCCTGGAGGCCTGGTCTGGCCAGGGCTGGGTTCGCTTCGCACCTGGTGAGCCCTTACTGGCAGATTAACCCACTGCCGTTCAATCTCCTATGAATGGGCCCTTTTCTGCTGCAGATGCTGTGGTACAATCCCCGGCTTCAACAAACCGGCGACTTCAGCAGATACGCTGTAGTCAGGTCAGACCGGGATAATTTTCAGGTAGCAGAATGGCGAAAGAAGACTTTATCGAGATGGAAGGCACGGTGACCGAGACCCTGCCCAACACAATGTTCCGCGTCGAGCTGGAGAATGGCCATGTGGTCACCGCTCATATCTCGGGCAAGATGCGCAAACACTATATCCGCATCCTCACCGGCGACAAGGTTACCGTTCAGCTAACCCCTTACGACCTGAGCAAAGGCCGCATCACCTACCGCGCCCGCTAAGCCGCTCCCGCCTCAGGTGGAGCACTGGAATCAGTGCACCGCCTCCTCCAGCACTTTGAGACTCAGCTCTCCATCGACTAGCTCGATGGTGACTGTGCCGCCTGTGGCGAGGGAACCAAACAGAAGCTCCTCTGCTAGTGGTTTTTTGATCTCATCCTGGATCAACCGCGCCATCGGCCGTGCGCCCATCTTCTCATCGTAACCACGCTCTGCTAGCCAGGCGCGTGCCTCGACGTCGACCTGCAGCGCCACCCCTTTCTCTTGTAGCTGCCCCTCCAGCTCGAAGATGAACTTGTCGACCACCTTGACAATATGCTCTGGCAACAGTGCTGAAAACTGAATGATGCTGTCGAGACGGTTGCGGAACTCCGGCGTGAACTGCTTCTTGATCGCCTCCAAACCGTCACTGGAGTGATCCTGTCGAGTGAAGCCGATCGACCGCCGGCTCATATCCGAGGCACCCGCGTTGGTGGTCAGCACGATCACCACGTTGCGGAAGTCAGCTTTGCGGCCATTGTTGTCGGTCAGGGTACCGTGGTCCATCACCTGCAACAGCAGGTTGAAGATATCTGGGTGTGCCTTTTCGATCTCATCCAGCAGTAGTACCGAGTGGGGGTGTTTATTGATCTCTTCAGTGAGCAGCCCACCCTGATCAAAACCGACATAGCCGGGAGGTGCGCCAATCAGACGCGAGACCGCATGCCGTTCCATATACTCCGACATGTCAAAACGAATCAGTTCCATGCCCATGATGCGCGCCAGCTGGCGTGTCACCTCGGTCTTGCCGACGCCGGTGGGGCCAGCAAACAAGAATGAACCCACCGGACGCCCCTCCCGCAGGAGCCCGGAGCGGTTCATGCGGATTGCGGCGGTCAGCGCCTCGATTGCGTCATCCTGGCCATAGACTACCATCTGCAGATCCCGCGAGAGATTGCGCAGCGCTTCAGTATCGCTGGCAGAGACCTTTTTAGGAGGGATCCGCGCAATCTTGGCGACGATCGCTTCAATCTCATCCACACCGATCAACTTCTTGCGCTCCTCAGGCGGTTGCAGATGCACATTGGCCCCCGCCTCGTCGATCACATCAATCGCTTTGTCCGGCAGGTGTCGATCGTTGATGTATTTTTCTGAGAGCGTCGCGGCGCTCTGCAGGGCCCCCTGCGTGTATTCGATCTCGTGGTGCTCCTCGAAACGGGACTTCAGCCCCTTGAGGATCTCCACTGTCTCCTCCACTGAGGGTTCTTCCACATCGATCTTCTGGAAGCGTCGTGCCAGGGCCCGATCTTTTTCAAAGATGCCGCGAAACTCCTGATAGGTGGTTGAGCCGATGCAGCGCAGCTCACCCGAGGCAAGCACAGGCTTGATCAGGTTAGAGGCATCCATCACCCCCCCGGAGGCAGAACCGGCGCCGATGATGGTATGGATCTCGTCAATAAAGAGAATCGAATCGGGCTGCTTGCGAAACTCCGCCAGCACTGCCTTGAGCCGCTTCTCGAAATCGCCGCGATATTTGGTGCCCGCCACCAGACTGCCAAGATCGAGTGCATAGATCGTCGCATCAGCCAGTACCTCCGGCACCTGCTCCTCGACGATCATCTTCGCCAGCCCCTCGGCAATCGCCGTCTTGCCGACACCGGCTTCGCCCACCAGCAGCGGATTGTTTTTGCGCCGTCGGCAGAGGATCTGGATGGTACGTTCGATCTCTGCCCGCCGCCCGATCAGCGGATCGATCTTGCCCGCTTCTGCCAGCTTGTTGAGATTGGTGGCATAAGTTTCCAGAGCGCTCGGCTGAGAATCAGCCTGTGGCTGCTCTGTAAGGTCGAGTGAGTCGTCATGCTCCTCTTCATCCTGCTTGGAGAGGCCGTGAGAGATATAGTTGATGACGTCGAGACGGGTAATGTCCTGCTGATCGAGGAAGAACAGGGCCTGGGAGTCCTGCTCGCTGAAGAGGGCAACCAGCACATTGGCGCCACTGACCTCTTTTTTGCCCGAGGACTGAACGTGGAATACGGCCCGCTGCAGCACCCGTTGGAAGCCGAGGGTAGGCTGGGTATCACGCTCCTCTCCCTCAGGGATCAGCGGCGTTGAACCGTCCACAAAGGCGCTGATCTCTTCGCGCAGTTGCTCCAGATCCGCATCACAGGCCCGCAGAACCTCACAAGCCGCAGGATTCTCCAGCAACGCCAGCAGCAGGTGATCTACGGTTATAAATTCATGCCGTTTCTCTTTTGCACGAATAAATGCCTGATTTAACGTAAATTCGAGTTCTTTACTTAACATCTTTTGGCCTTGATCTGGTGGCTGCTATATCTGCTCCATGGTGCAGAGCAGTGGATGCTGGTTGCTACGGGCGTAGTCGTTGACCTGTGTTATCTTGGTCTCGGCCACATCCCGAGTGAAGACACCGCAAACTCCTACCCCACGGGTATGCACATGCAGCATCACCCGAGTGGCTTTCTCCCGATCCATCTTGAAGAACGACTCTAATACCTGTACCACGAACTCCATTGGCGTGTAGTCGTCATTCAGCAGTATCACCCGGAACAGCGCTGGCTGCTTGAGCTTTGGTTTGCTTTCTTCAACAGCCAAACCGTCATCAGATTGATTTTGTTTTCTCTCAGTCATAACAGTGATTCTAGCAGGGCCCGGTGGGCAAAAAACATTACCTCTCACCGGTTTTAACATAGCGCTAACCGAATCTGAAAGCGGAGTGCAATTTTGTCCAAAAGTGTGCCGGAATAGCCCAGATGGTAATAAGTTGACCAGTAATTTCACAACACTATACTTAACCTCACGGTGGTCGATAAACTCTCCGTCAGAGAGAGTGGCTATCGGAGATTGATGTACCAGGTTGTAACCCGAGCCGTCAGACGCTTCCCGGCTTTCATGTCGGAGCTTGCAAACAACAAATAACTGTCTGATTTCCGGGAAAAATGTGAGGAGTTTTGATATGTCCACTGGAGTCGTTAAATGGTTTAACAACGCAAAAGGATATGGTTTTGTAACCCCAGACGATGGTGATGTGGATATTTTTGTCCACTTTTCATCCATTACGATGGAGGGATACAAAACGCTTAAGGAAGGCCAGAAGGTCGAATTTGAGATCAATCAGGGACCAAAAGGTCTGCACGCTGTCAATATCCAGCACGTATCTCAATAGACTAGCACCTCCAAACCGAGCCAAATAGAGACCCGATGGAATGCTCACTTCCATCGGGTCTCTTCATGCCTGGCATTCAGATCGCAACGATGACCGCCCCAATCATTCTGGTTCGTCATCCCCTTGACGCCACTACCCCCGCTATCACCTTTGATCGCTAACTTGCGGTAAGATTAGCGCCTTCACTCTGACGTACTGCTCTGCCTCCAATGCTCATCCTCTTCAACAAGCCCTATGGCGTTCTGAGCCAGTTTACCGATCAGGATTCACGCGCCACCTTGGCGGACTTCATCCCGGTCAAGGGTGTCTACGCCGCTGGTCGACTCGACCGGGACAGCGAGGGACTGTTGGTGCTGACCGATGATGGAAAGCTGCAGCACCAACTGGCCAATCCCCGTAAAAAACAGTGGAAACGTTATCTGGTGCAGGTTGAGGGAATTCCTGAGGAAGAGCCGCTGGAACAACTGCGCAGAGGCGTTGAGCTGAAAGATGGCCCGACCCTGCCGGCAGAGGCGCGCCGTATCGACCCGCCTCCACTCTGGGATCGCGACCCGCCAGTGCGTTACCGCGCCGCCATTCCAACCTGTTGGCTCGAAATCAGAATTCGCGAGGGGCGTAACCGTCAGGTACGCCGCATGACGGCTGCAGTCGGGCACCCGACCCTGCGGCTGGTGCGTACCGAGGTTGGTCCGTGGCGCTTGGGGAACCTTCAACCCGGCCAGTGGCGCAAACTGGGTCAGCCCCAACGCAAACCCAATCTCACTTCACGATGAATCATCCACGAGAGAAGATTATCGTCGGCATGTCTGGCGGGGTGGACTCCTCGGTGGCGGCCCTGCTGTTGCTCGAGCAGGGTTACCAGGTCGAAGGACTGTTCATGAAAAACTGGGAAGAGGATGACACCAAAGAGTACTGCTCAGCTGCGACTGACCTTGCCGATGCCAGCTCGGTTGCCGATCAACTGGGCATCCCGCTCCACAGTGTCAACTTCTCCGCCGACTACTGGGAGCGGGTGTTCGCCTACTTCCTGGACGAATACCGCGCCGGTCGCACCCCCAACCCCGACGTGCTCTGTAACCGTGAGATCAAGTTCAAGGCGTTCCTTGACTATGCGCTGAGCACCCTCGGTGCCAGCCGCATCGCCACCGGCCACTACGCCAGACTCATCGAGTCAAATGGTGAATATCAACTGCAGCGCGCAGTAGATGAGAACAAGGATCAAACCTATTTCCTCTACATGCTGGGCCAACCACAGCTCAGCCGCAGCTATTTTCCGCTCGGTTCGCTGGCCAAGACACAGGTACGCGAACTAGCTGAAAAGGCAGGATTTTCCAACCATAAGAAGAAGGACAGCACCGGCATCTGCTTCATTGGCGAACGCAAGTTTCGCGACTTTCTCAGCCGCTACCTGCCGGCCAACCCGGGAGCAATCCAAACTCCAGAGGGTGAGACCATTGGCCAACACAGCGGACTGATGTACTACACCTTGGGACAACGGCAGGGCTTAGGGATCGGTGGCATCAAAGGCACAGCTGAAGCACCCTGGTTTGTGGTCGCCAAGGATCTGCAGCGCAATCTGTTAATCGTTGCTCAGGGACATCAGCACCCGCTGCTGATGAGCCGATCCCTGGTCGCCGGACAACTACACTGGATTGGTGCGAGGACACCACAGCTACCGCTCAGCTGCAAGGCCCGCATTCGCCATCGCCAACCACTTCAGAGCTGCTGGATTGAAGCCCAGGGAAAGGATGGTTGCCGGGTCCACTTCGACACTCCACAGCGGGCCGTCACTCCAGGCCAATCGATCGTCTTCTACAGCGGCCCGAACTGTCTTGGCGGCGCCATTATCGAATCAAGTGAAAGGTAATCCTCTGCAATGAAATACAGTGATCAGGATCTCTGTCTAGCACTGGCCGGCGTATTCCAGGCAGCCAGTCTGGTACAGAAGATCGCCCGCCACGGGCTGGCCGACTCCGATTCGCTCGAGAGCAGCATCTACAGCTTGTTCCAGACTAACCCTGTCGATGTGCCGTCGGTGTTTCACAACCGTGGCGGGGTGGCACTGGGGCTGCGCCAACTGCACCGCCAGCTGCAGGGTGGCGGGAAGCGTGACGCTGAGATTACCGGCTACATTATCGGTATCATTCAGCTAGAGCGCCGTCTGGCCAAGCAGCCTGAGCGACTTCAGCAGATCGCCTCCAGCATTGCTGAGATCGAGGGGCGTCTCGAGCACTTCCCGCTGATCCACTCCAACATTATTGCCGCAATAGCAGAGATCTATGCGCAGAATGTCAGCACCCAAAAGCCGCGTATCATGGTAAGTGGAGAGCCGGTCTACCTGCAGAATCCAGATAATGCCAACCGAATCCGAGCGCTGCTGCTGGCGGGCATCCGGGCTGCCATGCTCTGGCGGCAACTGGGTGGCCGACGCCTCCATCTGATCTGGAGACGCCGCAACTATGTCGATGCCGCCCATCAGCTGCTCGACTCGATTGCCCCTTAGCCGTTCCAGGATCGACAGCACCATGGAACTGCAGCCAGCAGCAACCGCTGGCATTTGAGCCGACAAAAACAATCCTTTGTGCAGATCCAACGCTCCCAACCTCCTCAGGAAAACCAGGAATATCCGATGAAGATCAAACCGGCCTCCACTCTGTTACCGCTAGTCACCCTGCTCGTCGCCTGTTCGCAGGAGGGGGCCGCCCAAGCCGGCGCACCTGTGCAGGAACGTTCCATGGATGCCCCAAGTCAATTGAGCACGGAGCAGCAATCCAAGGGCTCCCCCTCCCTGACCAAGCAGACCAAGGCAATCGGTGAGTCAGCCTGGCAAACCACCAAGGAGTACAGTCAAAAAGTCTATGATGCAGCCGTCGATAGTGGTAGTGAGATCTACGAATCGGCCAAACAAGGCGCATCCGATATTGGGGACTCCATTGCCGACAAGAGCAGAGATGTTTATGAATCAACCAAAGAGAAAGCAGCAGAAGTTGGCCGATCGATCGGTGACAGCGCTTCAGAACAGTATGAGTCGGCCAAGAAAAAGGGGAGTGATGCCATGCAGGAGTTGATGGTTCGTTAATCCCCTCCCCTCCATCTCGGTTATAATCAGCTCTCACGTTGTACCCCGCATAAGAGATTTTTTCATGCAAGCAGACTACTCCCCAGCCCCTGATCTTCTGAAAGAGAGAGTTATTGCAGTCACTGGCGCGGGGAGTGGCTTTGGACAAGCTGCCGCCAAAGCCTATGCCGCCCATGGTGCCACTGTCATCCTACTGGGCCGAACTTTAAGCAAACTGGAAGAGACCTATGATGCCATCGAGGCCGCTGGCGGAGCGCAACCGGCAATCTTCCCCATCAACCTGGAGAGCCTGACCGAACAGGAGTATTACGCTCTCAGCGAGACCATCTATAAGGAGTTCAATCGTCTCGACGGCCTGCTGCACTGCGCCGCACAACTGGCATTGCTTAGCCGCATCGATGATTATGATCTGGAGACATGGAACAAGGTAATGCAGGTCAATCTGACGGCCCCATTCATGCTGACCCAGGTCTGTCTGCCACTACTGAAACGGGCGGATGACGCCTCGATTATCTTCACATCCGATCAAGTCGGGCGCAAAGGCAAAGCCTACTGGGGCGCCTACGGGGTTTCGAAGTTTGGAGTCGAAGGATTGATGCAGATACTCGCCGAAGAAACCGAGGACAGCCCGCTACGAGTCAACTCGATTGCGCCAGGAGCAGCCCGGACCGCTCTCCGCGCTTGGGCCTATCCCGGCGAAGATCCACAGGAGCGGCCGCTCCCCGAGGCCTTCATGCGCCCCTTTCTCTACCTAATGGGGCCAGACAGCGCTGGTGTC
>NZ_AFOC01000010.1:0-52182 GCF_000224455.1 endosymbiont of Riftia pachyptila (vent Ph05) | reverse complement strand
CGTATTGGTGCGCACCCCCAGCAGATGGAAACGCACCCGGCGGGTTCCCACCGGTACCGCAACGAACCGGCTCTGTTGCTGCCAGCGGCTCTGCTCACCGATCAGATGGGGGCTCTCGGCCAGCTGACTGCCATCGGCGGCATGGAAGCTGACGAAGACCTCAGGGCGATCGTTGTTGCGCGACCAGGGACGCAGACGTGCGCCAAACAGCACCCGGCCCCCACCCTGGTCGATGGTCCCGGCCTGGGCGCTGAGATCGACCTCCTGATAGGCCTCGCCGATGGCGCTCTGCCCAGAGCAGATACCACCAACGACAAAGTAGCTCTCGCCAGCATCGGTGCCGGGACCACGGCAACCGCCGATCCGCTCACCGTTACGCCAGACCTGTACCGTACCCTGGGCCAGGGTCCAACCGACCATCCCCTGCTCCGCCCCCGGATTGACCAACAGATTGTTGCCGCTCAGCTGATCCAGATCGGGGGTGTCGGCGGCCTCCACCGCGCCAAACAGCAGCCGCTCCGCCACCGGTCGGGCGAAGTCGTGGCGCACGATGTTGCAACTCAGCTCCATCGCCATCCGTTCCGGGATGGTCGCCATCAGGCTGTTGATCTGGCTGTTCGGCTGGCTCAACAGGCTGCCGCCATCGAAACCACCATAGAACTTGCCCTGCTGGGTACGCCAGGCATTGCCATCGCGGAAGTAGTACCAATCCTCGCCGGTCAGGCTCAGCAGCTTGTGGTTCAGCTCCTCCGGGGTCAGCAGCCGCGCCATCCCCAGATCGTGCAGTTCGGCGCGGCTCTGCGCATCCAGCCCATCGGCGGATGCGGCGCGGAACAGCGGACTGAGCACCAGCTCGACCAGCAGATCCTTGACGTTGAAGGGGCCATGACCCTGATCGCGAACGAACTGGCCGGCGATCTCCTCCAGCAACCGGTCCTGTTGGTTGTAGGCGGCCAACCGGGTGGCGTAGTCATCCACCGTGCTGCTCATCGGCGCGCTCAGCGGGTCACGCTTGAACAGGGCGCGATACCAGAAGTGGACGCCACCCTTGGCAAAGCGGGGGTCCGCCACCAGATGCCATCCCAGCCACTGCAGGCTACCGTTCACCCCCGCCTCGCGGCTATTCACCGCCGGCAGTTGCAGACGCAGCTGAGTGGCGTCGATATAGACATCCGAGACACTCCCCGAACGGCGCAGCCCGGCCATCCAATAGCGGATAGTGCGGGTGCCCCTGGGCAGGGTCACCGTCTCGGTATAGCGCCGCCAGTAGGGACGCTGGTTGCGCAACCGGTTGCTGACACCGATCGACCCACCTTGGGCGTCGAGGAACTCCAGATAGACCTCGGGACGATCAGACCACCCCTTGTCGCGCAGCTGGGCGCCGTAGATCGCCTGCACCTGACCGGCGTCGATGGCCGCCGCGTGGCGGGCCACGCTGAGATCCTGGTGGACCAGGGTCTGGCGCTCGCTCACACCACAGCCACCGAGCATAAACAGCTGGCTGCCGTTATAGGGCGCGGGGATGGTGCCACAACCCGCCGCCTGACTGGCCAGCAGCACCCCCTGATCGACCACCCAGCCCTCGACATCCTGCTCCGCACCAGGGTTCTGCAGCAGATTGTCGGTCACCTCGGTCGCGGCCCCGTAGCCGCGATGCCCCCCCGGCATCACTTGGTCGCCATAACCGGCAGGCAGGGCATCACGGTACCAAGCATCGCCAGGACGATACCAGAGCAGGCCGTTGTGGTCGGGTGGAAAATCCGCCGACTTATAGGCCCGCGGCAGGGAGTCCCGGTCGCCCTGGCTACCATTGAAGTTCTGCTGGTAGCGGGCCGCCGTGCCCCAGCTCTGGAAGGCACCTGCCACCGGGTCCATCGAGGTATGACAGACCAGACAGGCGGGACTCTCCAGGGTCGGCACCAGGAAGTCACCGTTGTTGCTGTCGTCCAACGGGCGCTGCCCCAGGGCCTCGATATCGATACCGAGGAACTGCTTGAAGACCGACTTCGAACGGTGGCGGTTGCGGTTGGTGTCGGTGGTCGGGAAGCGCGACAGCCAGGCATGGGTGGTCAACACTCCGGCGTGGGGGAAGGGCTTGTCGATGCGTGCCGAGATCCGCGCCTGACGTGCCGGCACGAACTGATCCTCGCCCGCAAAACTGCCAGAGATCGGCTCGGCCCCCATCACCCGGCCGATGATCGGATTGGCCATGGTGTAGTCGGCGGTGACGATCTCGCTCCAGGGGCGCTCGTTATCGACGATATAGCTCAGCAGATGGACCGGCTGGTGGCGCACCGCATCGTGCAACTGGCCACGCTCCGTCCGGCTCAACCCGGTCAGCGCTGGATAGTCGTCACGACTCAGGCCCCGACTCCCGTAGAGCCCGGCGGCCCCGTTACTGAGGAAGCGTTCAAACCCCGCCCGCTCGGCAAAGCCATGCAGCGCGTCCCCCGCCATCATCCCCCGCAGGGTCTGGCGCAGAGTCTCGTCGGAGTCTACCGCCGCCCGCTCCGCCGCCGTGGGTATCCGGTTCAACAACAGCAGGCTCGCCTTGCGTAGGGTCGCCTGGGGATCGAGCAGACGGACCCCATCGGGGGCGCTGGCGTCGCGCTGCAGGGTCAGGTTCAGGCTGCCGGAGCGACTCGAACGGTTGCCCGCCGCATCCAGCGCCAGGATCTGGTAGCGGTAGCTACCCTGTTGCAGACCGGTATCGGTGAAGCTGTTCCAGCGGGTCGTGGCGATCAACTGGCCATCACGGTAGATCTCGTAGCCGGTCACCTGCCAGTTGTCGTCAGCGTCGGTCCAGGTCAGGGTCAGCGAGTCGTTGGTGGTGGCCGCCAGGGCGAGATCGACCGGCTGGTCCGGGCCTTGGGTATCGGCCGCCTGACCGGCATAGAAGTGGGCCAACGCCTGAACCGCCTGGGGATCGACACGATGCGCCTGGTCGAGACCACCGCGCATCGCCGTGGGGGCCTGACTGCGATCCGCCAGATAGTCGCTCAACACCGCCTCCAGATAGGGACGCCATTGACCCGCCAGACGCACCCCGGTCAGACCGTTGTCGCGGCCGCTGTTGGTATGACAACTCTCGCACTCGCCCTGGTGCAGACGCTGACCAAGCTGCTGCAGGTTGGCATCGACCGACTGGCTGATCTGGCTCTGCGGCAGCGCGGCGAAGTAGTCGGCCATCGCCGCGATCTGATCCGCCGAGTAGCCCTTGGCGACCCGATCCATCATGCTGGCGTGGCGGCGGCCGCTCTGGTAGTCGTTCATCACCCGCACGAAGTAGCCACGATCGAACCCGGCGATGGCCGGCATCGCCGGGCCACCGCTGACGCCGTCACTGCCATGGCAGATGGCGCAGTTGCCCACCAACGCCGCCACCGGGATATCGCCAACAGTCGGCGCCGAACCGCCGCAGGCGGCCGGATCGTCCAGCTGGCGCAGGAACTCCGCCAGGTTGCGATAGGCGAGGCTCTGGGCATCACCAAACGGCGCACCGCCGCCGTGGGGACGCGTGCCGATACTCTTCTCCAGCAGCGTCGCGCCACCCAGCTGGTTGGCGGCATCCACCACCACCTTCTGGTTACGGCTCGCCGCATCGGTCCCCTGATGGAGCACGAAGCGGGTCATATGGGCGAGACCGCCGGGGTTGTGACAGCTGGCGCAGCGCTCCAGATGGGGGGCGACCTCGCGCACGAAGAACGACTCGGTGGCGGCGCAGGCCGCGGCCAGGCTGACATCGGCCGGGTTCGAAGCCGCGGAGAGGTTACCCGCTGCATCGATCGCCTTGACCTGATAGCTGTAGCTGAGGCCCGCCTCGGCGGAGCTGTCGGTGTATTCGGTCTGCATCGCGGTGGCTATCAGGCGGCCGTCGCGGATCACCCGATAGCCGCTCACCGCCTGGTTGTCCCGCGAGACCCCCCAACTGAGGCGCACGCTCTGGTTGCCCAGCAGCTCGGCGCGCAGGCTGGAGGGGGTGGTCGGGGCCTCGGTGTCACCGGTGCGCACCTCCACCACCTGACTTGCACTGGAGAGGTTGCCCGCCGCATCCAGCGCCCGGATCTGATAGCGGTAGCGGCTGCTGCCCGCCAGCCCCTGGTCGCTGTAGCTGGTGCTGGCCACCCTGGCGATCAGCTTGCCATCGCGCAGCACCTGATAGCCACTGACCCCAACGTTGTCGGTTGCGGCCTGCCAGCTCAGTTGCATCGAGGTGGCATCAGTGGGCTGTACACTCAGCCCGGTCGGGACCGAAGGTGGGGTGCCGTCATCGGTGGTGACGGTGAGCGCGGCGGTCGGTGGCGAGGCATTGCCCGCCGCATCCAGGGCGATCACCTGATAGCTGTAGTGGCTGAAGCTCTGCAGACCCTGATCGGTGAAGCGGGTCGCGTTGACCGTCGCCACCGGCTCGCCATTGCGCAGCAGCCGATAGCCAGTCACCGCGATATTGTCACTCGCCGCGCCCCAGCTGAGGGCGATGCTGTCGTTGCTCCGTGCTGTCACTTGCAACGCCCCCGGCACGCCGGGGGGGATGGTGTCCGGCACCGTCAATTCAACCTGGCTGGCGGGAGACTCGGTGCCGTTGGGCCAGACCGCCTTCACCGCATAGCGGTAGGCCTGACCAACCTCGACCTGGGTATCGCAATAGTCATTAGCATCGACACTACCCAGTAGCCGGCCATCGCGATAGACATGGTAGCGCCCAATCAGGTCGTGGGGCTGCCACGCCAGGGTCACCCCCTGATGGCCCTGCTCGGTGATCTCCAGCCCTGCCGGCGCCTGGGGCGCACCGCTCTGGTCCGCCTGCCAGACCAGCTGGGCTACGGCACCGCCTCCGACCTCGAAATAGTCCATCCGGATCTGGTGGCGTCCCTGGTCGAGAAAAACTCGCTGGCTATACTCGGTCGGCGCCATCGGCCGCCAGGCATCGATCAGCAGCTGGTCATCGACCCACAGCCGCACCCCGTCATCGGTGCGGCTGGTGAAGCTGTACTCACCCGCCGGCAGGTCGAATGCACCACTCCAGCGCGCCGAAAAGTGGTCACGCCCCTTCACCCCTAGCGGCTTGCCACCGCCCCAGTCGAAGTCGATCTTCGGCTCCTGGCGGATATCTGCCAGCGGCCCCTTCAGGTCACCCTGGTTGTAGTATTCGGCGCAGAACGCCCCACCGGCAGCGGGGAACAGTCATCGATCGGCTGCCAGTTGACCTTCAGTACGGCACCGCCCCAACCGTCGAAGTGCTCCACTCGGACCCGGTGTTTGCCCTGGGTCAGTTGACGCACCGCCCGGTACTCGGTGGGTTTCTGCTGGTTCCAGTAGTCGATGATCAGTTCATCATCGAGCCACACCCGCACCCCATCGTCGGCCAGCGCCGAGAAGCGGTAGAGCCCCGCCTCGAAGGCGAAATCCCCCACCCACTTGTCGGAGAAGGTGTCGTGCTCAATGTTGTCGATCGGCAGATTTGGCCAGTCGAAGTCGAGCCTATCGACCTCCAGGGTGTCGGCCAGCCCCCCCTTGAAGCCCATTTCTTCATAGAACTCGCCGCAGAAACGCCCCTCCGGCACCACCGAGCAGTCGGGGGCTTTGCTCCAGCTCAGCTTCGCCTTAGCCTTGCCCCAGGCCTCGTAGTACTCCACCTTGACCCGATGGGNGCCAGCCTCCAGCTTCAGTAGCGTGCGCTGCTTGCCGTACCAGGGCCAGCTGCGTTTCCAGGCATCGATGATCAGATCGCCATCCACCCAGACCCGGAAGCCGTCATCGGCATCGCTACGGAAGCGGTAGTAGCCTGCCTCGAATTCAAAGTCACCCTGCCAGCGGGCAGAGAACTTGTCGTGACTCAGCGCCTCGCTGGGTCCACCACCCTGCCAATCAAAATCTATAGCCGGATCGAGACTCGCCTCCAGCGGCTCGCCGGAGAGATCCTGATTGGGGAAGTATTCGCCACAGAACTCACCGCTGGGCACCGCGTCGCAGCTGGGCGCGGTCTCCCAGAGCAGGCCCACACTGGCGTTGCCCCAGCCTTCGCGGTATTCGACCTTGATCCGATGGTTACCCGCGCTCAGACGACGCAAGACCTGGCGTTTGCCGAACCAACTCCATTTTGGATCCCAAGCGTCGATCACCAACGCGCCATCGATCCAGACCCGCATCGCATCATCAAAGTGGCTTTTGAAGCGGTAGGTGCCGGCGGCAAATGGGAAATCCCCCTCCCAGCGAACCGAGAACTTGTTTGCCCCTACCCCTACGATCGGGTTGCCGCTGCCCCAGTCGAAGTCGATCTTGTCGTAGAGCCGCGAATCCACCGGATCGCCGCTCAGGTCGGTGGTGGCAAAGAAGCTGGCGCAGAACTGCCCTTCCGGCACCTGCGAACAGTCGGCGGTCTCCTCCCAGCGCAGCTTGGCGACAGCACCACCACCGCTCTCGAAGTACTCCATCTTGATGCGATGTGTGCCCGCTGTAAGCGGCAGCATGGCACGGTATTCGGTGGGCCGCTGATGGCGCCAGCCATCGATGATCAGCCGCCCATCGACCCACACCCGGATACCGTCATCCCCGGTGGCGATGAAGCGGTAGCCCGACGCCTTGAAGAGAAAATCGCCCTGCCAACGGACCGAGAAGTTGTCCTTCCAGACCCCGTCGATCGGCGCGCCCCTCTTCCAGTCGAAGTTGATGGCCGGGTCGACGCGCCCCTCGCTGGGTGCTCCGGTGAGGCCCTTGTTACCGAAGAACTCGGCACAGAAACGCCCGCTCGGCACCGCCTCGCACCCCGCCACCCGCTGCCAGTGGAAGTTGGCGCGGGCACTGCCCCAGCGCTCTTTGTACTCCACCCGGACCCGATGGCTGCCCGCCGTCAGCCGATAGAGCCGGTGCTGCTTGCCGTAGAGCGGCCACTTGCGCGCCCCATCCCAGCTGTCGATGATCGGCTCGCCGTCGATCCAGACCCGCATGCTGTCGTCGGCATCGCTGACGAAGCGGTAGGCCCCCGCCTCGAAGGTGAAGTCGCCCTGCCAGCGCAGCGAGAAGCGGTCGGTGCGCTTGCTATTGTCCGGGCTCCCCTTGCCCCAGTCGTGGGCGATCTGCGCCTCAGTCCAGCCATCCACCGGGTCGCCCTGCAGCTCTTCGTTGTGGAACAGCTCGGCGCAAAACTGGCCGCTCGGCACCGTGCCGCAACCGGGCACCGCCTCCCAGCGGAGATTGGCCCGGGCGTCGCTCCAGGCCTCGCGGTACTCCATGCGGATCTTGTGCAGCCCCGGGGCGAGACGCAGCAGGCGGCTGTATTTGCCGCGGTAGCTCCAATCCATGCTCCAGGCGTCGATCACCTGGCGATCGTCGATCCAGAGCCGAATGCCGTCATCCACATCACTGGTGAAGCGGTAGGCGCCACCGTCGAAGTTGAAACTGCCCTCCCAGCGCACCGAGAAGCGGTCGGGGTTGACCCCATGCATCGGCCGCTGCCGGCCCCAGTCGAAGGCGATGGCCGGCGTCTGCTCCTGACGCACCGGCTCACCCTGGAGCTGCTCGTTGTTGAAGTAGCTGCCGCAGAAGGCGCCGCTGGGCACGCCGCCGCAAGGGTGGCGCTGCTCCCAATGGAACTGGGCCGTGGCCCAGCCGCCATGCTCCTTGTATTCGACCTTGATCCGGTGGCTGCCAGCCGCCAGATGCAGATCCTTGAAATACTCGGTGGCGGCCTGGGGCTTCCAGGAGTCGATGATCGGCGCATCGTCGATCCACACCCGCATCCCGTCATCGGTGCGGGCGATAAAGCGGTAGTCGCCCTCGGTGAAGGTGAAGTCCCCCTGCCAGCGGGCCGAGAAGTTATCCTTGCCGATCACCCCCGCCAAGGGCGACTCACCCTTCCACTCAAAATCAATGGCCGGCACATTGGCGGCGTGGACCGGCAGCCCAGTCAGTTCGCGGTTGTTGAAGAACTCGCCACAGAAGGCCCCGTTTGGCACCGACTCGCAGCGCTGCCCCAGCTCCCAGCTGACGTGGGCACGGGCCCAGCCGCCCCACTCCCGATATTCGACCCGCACCCGCTGCAACCCCGCCGGCAGCGTGACCACCTGGTTGATGCGGCCACCGTGCTGCCAGGAGTCGATGAGCAGCCGATCACCGATCCAGACCCGCACCCCATCATCGGTGTAGCTGTGGAGGTTGTACTCCCCCGCCTCGAACTGGAACTCGCCCAACCAACGGACTGAGAAGTGATCCTTGCCCAGTCCGCCGGCGGGTGCCTTGTCCTGCCACTCGAACGCAATCTGTTGATCTTCACGCACCAGCGCCGCATCACCGGCCAGGTCGTGGTTGTCGTAGTAGGCACCGCAGAAGCGCCCCTGGGGAATCGCCCCGCAGCCGACGGCGGCGGCCCAGCTCAGCTCGGCCACGGCGCCACCGCCAGCCTCAAAATATTCGGCGCGGATGCGGTGGCTGCCCGCCTTCAGCCAGAGGCTCTTCTGATGGAGGGTCGGCGCTTGCCCATGCCAGCTGTCGATCACCGGTTCACCGTCAACCCAGAGGCGGAAGCCATCGTCGGTCCGTACCTGGAAGTTGTAGCTGCCATCCTGATCAAACTGGAAGTCACCCTGCCAGCGTACCGAGAAGTTGTCCCGCGGCAGGCTGGCATCAGCGCTGCCGTTGCCCCAGTCAAAGTTGACCTGTGGGTCAATGCGCACCAGCGCCGGATCACCCTCCAGGTTTCGGTTGGCAAAATACTCGGCACAGAACTCACCCGCCGGCACTGAAGCACAATTGACCAGCTCAGCGCCCAACGGCTGCCAGTCGAGGGAGAGAAAGGCGTTGCTACCGAGACGGTACTCCAGCGCCAGCAGATGGTCCCCCTGGCTAAGATGAGCGGTGCGCATGGCATCCACTGCCCCGCCATCACTGCTGCCCTGGTAGAGGGGCTGACCATCCAGCGACAGCTTCAGCTCACGGGCGCCATGGCTGAGCATAAACTGGTAGTCGCCCTGGGCGAACACGAAGGAGCCGCTCCAGCGCAGCAGCAGGCCATCCGCCGCCACTCCCACGGGCAGATCGCCGAGGCTAAAACGCAGGCCGTTGTCGCTGATCTGGAGCTGCGCCTGCTCTAGAGGGAGCCACTGAGCACCGTCGAAATATTCAAGGCAGAAGCCACCGCCAGGTTGCAGGCAGCCGACCCGCTCCAGCGCCAGACCCAACGCTGCCTCGCCGCTCAGGTCCTGATAGTCGAGGCGCAGCTGATGATAGCCCTCGGACAGGGTGAGATAGCTACCCAGGGTACGTTGCGGAGATGGGGCGTCCCAGGCGTCGATCAGCGGTGTGCCATCGAGCCAGAGCCGCACCTTATCGTCGGCATCGAGCTCAGCACGGTAGATGCCAGCGCCCGGGTTGAGGCTGCCGATCCAGCGCAGCGAGAAGCCGTCCCGGCCAACACCGGCATCCGGACCGCCCAGCCCCCAGTCCCAATCGAGCAGCTGCTGGCGGCCACTGGCGGCGGTCGAGGCCGGCAGATCACCGGCCAGCGCCAGGGCCGGAGCGCCTTGGGGATCATCCTGGCCACTGTATTCGAGGCAGTAGCGTCCCTCGGTCACCCCCTCGCAGTGCGCCAGTTGCAGCCCAGGACGCTCCTCCAGCCAGAGTCCGGCGCTGTCGCCATCCACCGGAAGCAGCGCGGCGGGCAGACGCAGCTCGACCCCATCCCAGCTCAGCAGGGCCGGGTAGTCGCTAAGCGCCATCTGCTGGGCCGCCCGCCCCGGCTGGGGACGCGGGGTGACGCGCCAGAGGCGCTCACCGGGGTTGCCGGCGCTGGTGATGATAAAGGGGCGGGCGCGCTCGATCAGGCTGTCGATGCGGGCCCTTTTGCCCGTCGCACCCAACCGCTGCTGGAGTTCGCTCAGGGTTGCGGAGAGGAGTTGATCATCCTGCAGATCGCTATGCCCGGCCAGGTAGTCACTGACCCCGGACAGGCCGGCGTGCAGGATCAGCTCGCGGTAGAAGAGGCCACCCTGGCTGACCGATTGGCTGTCGCTGCCAAAGATCAGGCTCCCCTCCAGCAGCGGATGGATCGGCCGGTCCGAGGCCAGCGCCATACCGCGCAACCGGTCGATGGCGTCGCTAAGGCTGTCGAAGGGGGCGTTCTGGTTGCCGGAGAGGGGGTTGGGCTCGCCCTCCAGCAGCAGTTGTGACTGATGTGTGCCGACCTGGGCAGCAGGGTTGGCAAGCCGGCCCCAGACCGGGGCGACCGCAAAGGCGGCGTTCTGATCGTAGAACCCCTGGACGGAGACCTGGGCGGCGGGAAACCAGCGCTGTAGCGGCGTCACCACCACCTGCGCCAGCCAGGCGGCGCTGCGGCGGCCCATCAGCCGGTCCCAGGTGGGATGGGCCTCACCGTTGCGGCCCGCTGTTAGCAGCGCAGACGCATCTTTCAGGCCGATCGATTCGGCCAGCGGCACAAAGCCAGGACTGACGGTCAGGCGATTAAAATAGGCGTCAGGGTCGCCCTGCAGCAGACCACGGGCGTAGAGCCCCGCTACCGAGAGATCGCTGCTGGAATCGATGCTAAGCAGGTCGAGCTGACCACCCAGCCCGGCATAACGGGCCAGAAACGCCTCGACCAACGCCTGGCTCGTCTCGGCGCTGGCCTGCCACCAATCGGCCTGGCCCTGGGTGATCGCCGTATCCACCCCCGCACTGATGCGTTCACCGACCAGCAGCAGCAGACCCCGCTGGCCCGACGCAAGGTCACCGGTAGCAACCGCCGCCTCGGCAGCCAGTGCCTCCACCTCGGCAACGGAGCTGACCCCACTCAGATCGATCCGCTGAAGCTGAGGCAGGTTGGCAAACTGATCGGCAGAGGCATACAACCGGTAGCCCAGTGGCTGGGTGCCACCCATGGTCGGAAAGCACAGCCCCAGCAGCAACAGAATGGGCAGGAGGGTGCATCGGTAATGTTTCCAGCTGGCGATCATATCCATGCCTTCCATGAATCGAAATGGTACCTGCGTCGACTGCTGCCGCCTGGGATCAAGCACAGCAGAGACCGCCTCTCAGGGAATAATCTGAAATGCACAAACGAGCGTCATTCAGCCTGCCCAAACTGCAGAATTTGGGAATAAAAAGCGGATTAGGAATTTATTTAATCAATTTGCGGCGCAAATTGTGAAGCGCTAGACGCACCTCATGTGACATATGTCACATTTTTTTGATCGACGGGTCCGATCAACCCCGCCGGGCAATCACCACCCGAATCGCCTCTGGGCCGAGCCAGCGCTCCAGCCGCCGCAGCAGTTCGTCGCTGGGATTGACCCGCCAAGCCTCCCCCAAGTGGATCTCAGCGCTGGCCGTGGCAGAGCGATAGTGGAGACGGATCGCACATGTGCCGCCGAGAAACGGGCTCAGCAGCTGTTGCAGCTGCTGACGGAATTCGGCCACCTCGGTGGCGACCGGTGCAACCTTTAGGTCGAGGTGGCTGGCATAGAGTCCGCGCGCCTGCTCCACCGTGAGCAGGTTGTCGGCGCGCACGCTGAGGCCACCCCGGTACTCGTCGTAACTGAGGCTGCCGGAAACCACCAGCAGGTTGTCGCTGACCAGCAGATCGCGGTGCGCCTCGTAAGCCTCGTTGAACAGGGTCACCTCGATGCGACCGCTCTTGTCATCCAGCAGCAGGGTGCCCATGCGGCCGCGTTGGGTCTGCCGATGGCTGGCGGAGACCACCAGCCCCACCACCACCACCGGCACACCGCGCCGGCGACCGCCGCCTCCACCGCCGTTGTTCTCAACCGAGAGCTCGGCGATACGGCTGCTGGCCAGCTGTTTGCGATCCTGCTCGTAGCGGTCGATGGGGTGGCCGGTGAGATAGAGGCCGAGGGTCTCCTTTTCGCCTTGCAGACGCTGCTCGTCATCCCACTCCTCCACCCCCTCGGGCACCACTGCCGGCTCGGCCCCGCCCTGTGCCGATTCACCCATGCCGAACAGGTCATCCTGACCAACCTCCTGGGCCTCATGCTGCTGCTCCGCCATCTTCAGGGCCAGCGGCAGATGCAACATCATGGTGGCACGATTCTCGCCCAGACCATCCAGCGCACCGGCGCGAATCAGCGACTCCAGCACCCGCCGGTTGACCCGCTTCATATCGATACGGCGGCAGAAGCTGAACAGATCGGCGAACGGGCCGTTGGCATCACGCTCGAGAACGATGCTCTCGATCGCCGACTCCCCCACCCCCTTGATCGCGCCCAAGCCGTAGATAACGGTCTTCTCATCAGCGATGGTGAACTTGTACTGGGACAGGTTGACCTGGGGCGGCTCCACCTTGAGCTGCATGCGCCGCGACTCGTCGATCAGCGGCACCACCTTGTCGGTGTTGTCCATATCCGCCGAGCAGACCGCCGCCATGAAGGCCGCCGGGTAGTGGGCCTTGAGCCACATGGTCTGGTAGGAGACCAGCGCGTAGGCGGCAGAGTGGGATTTGTTGAAGCCGTAGCCGGCGAACTTCTCCACCAGGTCGAAGATCTTCATCGCCAGTTCGGCGTCGATGCCGTTGTTCTCCGCGCCCTCCTTGAACACCGCACGCTGCTTGGCCATCTCCTCCGGCTTCTTCTTGCCCATTGCGCGGCGCAGCATGTCGGCGCCACCCAGCGAGTAGCCAGAGAGCACCTGGGCGATCTGCATCACCTGCTCCTGGTAGAGAATAATGCCGTAGGTAGCATCGAGAATCGGCTTCAACGACCCATGTTGATACTGGGCGTCTGGGTAGGAGATCGCCTCGCGGCCATGCTTGCGGTTGATAAAGTTGTCGACCATGCCCGACTGCAGCGGGCCGGGCCGGAACAGCGCCACCAGTGCAGTGATGTCGTCGAAACTGTCGGGCTGCAACTTCTTGATCAGCTCCTTCATGCCGCGGGACTCGAGCTGGAACACCGCGGTGGTCTCGCACCGCTTGAGCATCTTGAAGGTGGCCGGATCGGCCATGTCGATGGCGCTAATATCGATCGGCTCCAAGCCCTGTTTGGCGCGCCCAGCATTCACCGTCTGCAGAGCCCAGTCGATGATGGTAAGGGTGCGCAGGCCGAGGAAGTCGAACTTCACCAGCCCCGCCTGTTCCACATCATTCTTGTCGAACTGGGTCACCAGGTTGCCACCGCCCTCTTCACAGTAGAGCGGGGCGAAGTCGGTGAGCAGGCCAGGGGCAATCACCACGCCGCCCGCGTGCTTGCCAGCGTTGCGCGCCAGCCCCTCAAGCTTGCGCGCCATCTTGATCAGCTCACCCACCTCCTCATCGGTGCGGTAGGCGTCGGCCAGATCTTCGCTCTCCTCCAGTGCCTTCTCCAGGGTCATGCCCAGCTCGAAGGGGATCATCTTTGCCACCCGGTCGGTAAAACCGTAGGGGTGGCCGAGCACCCGCCCGACGTCGCGCACCACCGCCTTCGCCGCCATCGAGCCGTAGGTGATGATCTGCGACACCGAATCACGGCCATACTTGCGCGCCACATAGTCGATCACCTCATCGCGCCGATCCATGCAGAAGTCGATATCGAAGTCGGGCATAGAGACCCGCTCTGGATTGAGGAAGCGCTCGAACAGCAGTTCGTGCTCGATCGGGTCGAGATCGGTGATCTTCAGCACGTAGGCGACCAGCGAGCCGGCGCCGGAGCCGCGCCCCGGCCCCACCGGGATAGCGTTGTCCTTGGCCCACTGGATGAAGTCGGCAACGATCAGGAAATAGCCGGGGAAGCCCATCTGGTTGATCACGTCGAGTTCGATCTGCAGCCGCTCGTCATAGGGCTTGCGGATCTCCGCAAAGTCGGCGCTGCTAGTGTCGAACAACTGCTCGAGTCGCCACTCCAGCCCCTTGCGCGACTCCTCGGAGAAAAACTGCTCGATGGTCATCCCCTCGGGGATCGGGAAGTCGGGCAGGAAGTGCTTGCCGAGAGTTAACGCAAGGCTGCAGCGCTTGGCGATCTCGACACTGTTGGCGAGCGCCTCTGGGATGTCGGCAAACAGCTCGCACATCTCCTGCTGGGTGCGCAGATACTGCTGCTCGCTGTAGAGCCGCGGGCGGCGCGAATCCTCCAGGGTGCGGCCATCGTGGATGCAGACCCGCACCTCATGGGCTTCGAAATCCTCGCTGGCGAGAAAACGCACATCGTTGGTCGCCACCACCGGCACATCCCGGGCCGCCGCCAGGGCTACCGCGGCGTGCAGATAGGCCTCCTCATCGGGACGACCGGTGCGATTCAGTTCCAGGTAGAACCGATCACCGAACAGCTCCAGCCAACCCGCCAGCAGCCTCTCCGCCGCGGCCTGGTTGCCCGCCAGCAAGGCGCGCCCCACATCCCCGTCACGCCCTGCTGAGAGGGCGATCAAGCCATCCACGCTGCCTTCGAGCCAGGCCCGATCCAGCATCGGCCGGCCTAGATGCTGGCCCTCACGATAGCTGCGCGAGACCAGCCGGGTCAGGTTGCGATAACCCTCAAGATTCTGCACCAGCAGCAGCAGACGGAAGGGCTTGTTGACATCATCCGGATTGCGGAGCCACAGATCGGTGCCGGCGATCGGCTTGATACCGCCGCCCAGCGCCGCCTGGTAGAACTTGATCAGAGCAAACAGGTTGGATTGATCGGTGAGCGCCACCGCCGGCATGCCCAGCTCCACCGCCTTTGCCACTAGCGGTTTGATGCGCACCATGCCATCGACCAGGGAGTATTCAGAGTGGACGCGGAGGTGGATGAAGTTGGGTTGCATGGGGCGTGACTTAAGGTGCTCGGTGCGGCGGCTAATTGAGGATGCAGAGCTTACCAAATCGCCCCGGCCAGGCGCGACCCTCGCCCCCCCCGGCCGGCTCAATCGAGCAGCCGGCGCACCGGGGCGAAGGAGCGGCGGTGGATCGGGCTGACCCCCAGCTCCTGCAACGCCTGCAAGTGGACCTTGGTAGGATAGCCTTTGTGACGGGCCAAGCCGTAGCCGGGATGGTGTTGATCGAGCTCGACCATCTCCCGGTCGCGCGCCACCTTGGCGATGATGGAGGCGGCGCTGATCGCCTCGACGCTGCTGTCGCCGCCGATGATCGCCTCCACCGGGCAGGCGAGCTGCGGGGCATGTTTGCCATCCACCAGCACCCGCTGCGGCGTCAGTGCCAGTGCCTCCACGGCGCGGCGCATCGCCAGCAGGCTCGCCTGCAGGATGTTGATCTGGTCAATCTCCTCCACCTCGGCGCGCCCCAGCGCCCAGGCCAGCGATTGGGTGCGAATCTGCTCCGCCAGCTGTTCGCGACGCTTTTCCGAGAGCTTTTTAGAGTCGGCCAGTCCCTCAATCGGCTGCGCCGGGTCGAGGATCACCGCCGCAGCCACCACCGGGCCGGCCAGTGGCCCGCGGCCCACCTCGTCGACCCCCGCAACAAAGATATGATCAGTCACTTTTGTTCTCCATCAAGCATCGCCAAGATCGCATCCGCAGCACGATCGGCTGCGTTGCGCCGTAGGTTTTTGTGAATCTCGGCATAGCGTGTGGCGATTTCGGCACGCCGCTGCGGATCATCGAGCAGCGCCAGCAGCGCAGAACCCATCGCCTCGGGTTCTACCTGCTGCTGCAGAAACTCTGGCGCCAGCTCCTCTTCTGCCAGCAGGTTGGCCATCGCCATGTAGGGGATCTTCACCAGATTGAGGCGGGTCACCAGCCAGTAGGTGAGTGCTGCCAGCCGATAGGCAACCACCATCGGCCGCTTCAGCAGCAAGGTCTCCAAAGTGGCGGTGCCGGAAGCGGTGAGCACCAGATCCGCCGCGCCGATCGCCTCGCGCGGGCGGCCATCCAGCAAGGTCAGGGGCAGGCCGGGGGCGAACTCTGCGGCCGCTATGGAAAACGCCTCGCGGAGCCGCTGGTTGACCATCGGTGCGACAAACTGCAGTTCGGGGCGCTGCTGATGGCACCAACTAGCGGTCTGCAGAAACGCCGCCGAGAGCATCTTCAGCTCGCTCATGCGGCTACCCGGCAATAGTGCGATCACCGGCCGCTGCGGATCGAGGCCTAATTCATGACGCAACTGCTGCGCATCCGCCGGCTCGAGTGGGATCTGATCCGCCAGCGGGTGGCCGACATATTCGGCACGCACCCGGTTGGCGCGCAGAAATTCACTCTCGAAGGGAAACAGGCAGAGCATCAGATCGACCGCGCTATGCAGATTTTTGACCCGCCCCTGGCGCCAGGCCCAGACCGTGGGGCTGACAAAGTGTGCGGTGCGGATGCCATTTTGTTTCAGACGGCGTGCCAGCGGCAGATTGAAATCAGGGGCATCCACGCCGATGAAGAGATCCGGCGGGTCGGTGCGAAAATGGTTGTAGAGACGGCGGCGCATCGCCAGCAAGGCGGGCAGATGTTTCAGCACCTCGACCAGCCCCATCACCGGTTCGATACGAGCCAGAGGCTGGCAACCGGCCGCCTCCATCTGCGGCCCGGTCACGCCTTCGAAGCGCAGCCCCGGACGTTTCGCCTGCAGTGCCTCGATAAGAGAGGCTGCGAGGATGTCGCCCGAGACCTCGTTGGCGACGATGCCAATACGTATCATCAGCGGATGAATGCCGCGTCCGCTGTCGTGCAGAAAATCGACCATCAGATCCACCTCTGGTGTCTCTGCGGCGATCACCCGCAGGTCGTCGAGCGCCTCTTCGAGACGCTGATTCGACATGTAGATCGCCTTGTAAGCGCGCTTGATCTGCTGCATCGCTGTCTCGGAGAAGTCGCGTCGACGCAGCCCTTCGCGATTGATGCCGTGGGGTTTGGCGGGTTGGCCCGAGACCATCAGGTAGGGCAGCACATCCTTGCTGATCGCCGAGCCCATGGCACAGAAGCTGTGGGCGCCGATGCGGCAGAACTGGTGCACGATAGTGAAACCGCCGAGGATGGCGTAGTCGTCGATAATCACATGGCCACCCAGGGAGGCGGCATTGGCCATGATCACGTTGTCCCCCAGCTGACAGTCGTGGGCGACATGAGTGTAGGCCATCAGCAGGTTGTCGTTGCCGATGCGGGTGGTCGCTGTATCCTGCAGCGTGCCGCGGTTGATGGTGGTGAATTCGCGGATCACGTTGCGATCACCAATCTCCAGCCAGGTCTCTTCGCCGGCGTACTTTTTATCCTGGGGATCTTCACCGACCGAGGCGAACTGGAAGATGCTGTTGTCCTGGCCGATGCGGGCCGGCCCTTTGATCACCGCATGGGGACCCACTCTGGTGCCTTTGCCGATCTGTACACCGGCACCGATGATGCTGAACGGGCCAACCTCGACCCCCTCCTCCAGCTCAGCCGACGGGTCGACGATGGCACGCGGGTCGATCAGGGTCATATCTCCCGGGCGGTACAGATGATGTTGGCGGTGGCTGCGACCTTACCATCCACCGTCGCTTTGCAGGAGAACATACCCATACCGCGACGCATGGCGGTCTGCTCCACCTCAATGCGCAGCTGATCACCCGGCTCCACCGGGCGTTTGAAGCGCGCCTTGTCGATGCCGACAAACAGGTAGATGGTGTTTTCACTGACAGTGGAAGGGTTTGACTCCATCGCCAGCAGACCGGTAGCCTGGGCCATCGCCTCGACGATCAACACCCCCGGCATCACCGGCTTGATCGGGAAATGGCCGTTGAAGAAGGGTTCGTTGTAGGTGACATTCTTCAGCGCCACCAGCCGGGTATCTTTTTCAAATTCCATGACCCGGTCGATCAACAAAAACGGGTAGCGGTGCGGCAGCAAGCTGAGCACCTTTGTAATATCCATAACGGTCAAAACGCTCTCCCCACTCTTCAATCTTTTGGCTGGCTGACATTACCCAGCAACTCTTTGACTTGTTTTTCAAGTTGCTTCAGGCGCTTGGCAAAATCATCCAGATGGCGGATCCGGGCCACGGCCCTTTTCCAGGCACTATTCTCGGTCGCAGGCAGGCCGCTGCTGTAGTAGCCCGGCTGTTCAAAGGAGCGGGTTACCAGCGCTTGACCGGAAAAGTGCACATTGTCACCGATTTTGATGTGTCCAACCACACCGGACGCACCGCCGAAAGTACAGCCGCGGCCAATTCGGGTTGAGCCGGCGACGCCGCTAAGCCCCGCCATCGCGGTATCTTCTCCCACCTGCACGTTGTGCGCGATCATGATCAAGTTGTCCAGCTTGACCCCGTCCGCCAGTACCGTATCGTCCAGGGCGCCACGGTCGATGGTGGTGTTGGCACCAATCTCGACCCGCTTGCCAACACGCACCCGCCCCAGCTGCGGTACTTTCTCCCAGCGCCCCTGGTCGTTGGCCAGGCCAAAACCGTCGGCGCCCAACACCGCACCGGGGTGAATCAGGCACCGCTCACCGAGCTCGGTATCGCGGCAGAGGGTGACCCGCGCTACCAGCCGCGATCCCGCCGCAATTTTACAGCCAGGCTCGATCACGCAGCCCGGCCCAATATAGACTCCGGCACCGATCATCACATCGGCACCGACCACCGCACAGGGTCCGATCCAGGCGCTGGCATCTACCGCAGCACTCTCATCCACCACGGCACTGGGGTGACGGCCCGGCTCAAATCGCGCGGGCGGAAACAGCTGCGCGGCGATACGCGCATAGGCCAGGTGCGGATTATCACTGATCACCACTGCGGCGTGACAGTGCTCCGCATACTCGGCAGAGAGAATCACCGCAGAGGCTTTGGTATCCGCCAGGTAGTGCCGGTATTTCGGGTTGGTGAGGAAGCTGATCTGGCCGGAAGTCGCGCCGGAGAGCGTACCGACCCCGCTGATCCTGAGATCAGGATCACCCCGAAGTTCCGCCCCAACAGAGGCAGCAAGGTCCCCCAGCCGGCTCACCATACCCCACTCCTCCCGCTATTTCGAAACCAGTTCCCGCAGCTTCTCCAGCACCATCTCTGAGATATCGATCCGCTTGCTGAAGTAGACCACGCCGTCGGAGACGATCAGGTCGATATTCTCCGCCTTGCCGACATCGCGGATCACCTCCCGCACCTGGGTCCGCAGCTTTTTGAACTCCTCGTTCTGGCGCAGGTTGAGGTCCTCGCGAAACTCGGTCTGTGCATTTTTCAGCTTGCGACGACGGGAGAGAATGTCGCGTTCAAGGCGTTTGACCTCGGATTCGCTCATCACCGTACCGTCCCGCTTCAGCTTTTCCTCCAGCTGCTTCAGTTGGCTCTGGCTCGACAGCAGATCCTTCTCACGGCGGGAGAACTCCTTCTGTAGCCGCTTGCGGGCCGCCTGGTACTGGGGGGACTCCTCAAACACCTTGGTCGCGTTGACAAAGGCGATCCGGTAATCCTCTGCCATCGCGGCGCTTGCGCCGGCCAGCAACAACACCAGAAAAACAAATTTCAAAACTCTATTCACTATTTACTCCTACTGCATCAATAGGTCGTACCAAAACTGAACTGAAGCGTCTCGACTGAATCACCCGACTTATCATTCAATGGATGACCGAGACTAAACGCCAATGCACCCACTGGCGATAGCCAGGATACCATTACGCCAGTGGACATCCTGATCTCATCCCAATCGATACTGCCTCCATCACGCAGATCAAACACATTGCCCGCATCGAAGAAGACCCCCCAGCGCATGGTTTTTCTGAAGGAATCCATTGGCGGCGGCATCAAAAGTTCGACCTGGCCGATCAGCTTGCTGTTCGCCCCCAACGCCCTGTCGGTGGAGTCCTTAGGACCGAGGGTATTATCTTCGAAGCCACGCACCGATCCGATACCACCGGCGAAAAAGTTGCGGAAGAAGGGCAACTCACCGCCAGAGTAACCCTCGCCATAGCCAAGTTCCCCGTTGAGACGCAGGGTCAGCGAACGGCTCAGCGGCAGATAGTGGGTATGACGGTAGTTGATCCGGTAATATTGGAGGTCACTGCCCGGCACATTCATCTCCAGCGACAGGCGTTGATGCCCGCCCCGGCTGGGAAATATGGCGCTATCGCGACTGTCGCGGTTCCAGCTGGCCATCAACTCCACGTCGTCAAATTCGTCGCCGTTGCGGTCCTTGAAGTCGATCACCTCGTCGGAAGGGGAGTCTCCCAACACAAAACGGGTATGTTCATAGGCGAGACTAAGCCTGAAGCGATCATGCTCGGTCAGCGGCAGACCAAAGTTCACTCCCAGACGACTCACATCGGTGGAGTAGCTAGAGATATTCAATTCGGAAAAGTCGGTCTCCTGGAAGATCGCCTCAAAGCCGCGACTGATGCCATCGATGGTGTAGTAGGGGTTGGTATAGGAGAGGTTGACCCGCCGGTTGGCCTTACTGGTGTCAAAGCCCGCGCTGACATGTTTGCCGGTACCCAGGAAGTTATCCTGGGAGATACTGCCGTTAAAGATGATGCCCTGGCTCTGCGAGTAGCCCACACCAGCCGCCAGGTTACCCGAAGGCTTCTCGTTCACCTTGATCTCGATATCCACCTGGTCATTGCGGCCGGGTACCGCCGGCGTCTCCAGCGTGACCTCATCGAAATAGCCCAGACGCTGCACCCGCTCGCGGCTCAGCTTGATCTTGCCACCGGAGAACCAGGCAGATTCCATCTGACGCAACTCACGCCGCACCACCTCGTCACGGGTATTGGTATTGCCGCTGATGTTGATGTTACGCACATAGACCCGGCTGCCGGGATCGACGAAATAGGTGATCGCCACCTCGCGCTTCTCTCGATCGATGTCGGGGATGCTGTTGACGTTGGCGAACGCATAGCCGGCGTCTGCGAGTTTGCTGCTGATGCGCTCCGCACTGGCGGTAGTCTGCTTGCGTGAGAAGACCTCGCCACGTTTCAAGTGGATCAGCGGGAAGAATGTCTCGGTGGGCAGCTCCAGATCACCCGCCAGTTTGATCTCGCTGATCGTGAAGACATCACCCTCGGTGAGTACCACGGTAACGTAGATGTCCCTCTTGTCCGGGGTGATCGAGACCTGGGTCGAGTCGATCTTAAAGTCGATGTAGCCGCGATCGAGGTAGTAGGAGCGAAGCTTCTCCAGATCTCCGGCGAGTGCCTGCTTGGAGTATTTGTCCTTGTCCGAGAAGAATTCGTACCAGGCCGGCACACCGAGCTGGAACTCATCCAGCAGATCGTCGTCATCAAATGAATCATTGCCGATGATGTTGATCTTCTTAATGCGTGCCGAAACGCCTTCAGAGATCGTTATCGCCACCGCCACCCGATTGCGCTCCAGCGGCGTCACCGTGGAGTCAATCTTCACTCCGTACTTGCCACGGGAGAAGTATTGCCGGTTCAGCTCCTGCTCCACTCGCTCCAGCAGGGCGCGCTTAAAGACTCGACCCTCGGCCAGTCCAATCTCCTTCAGCCCCGCCTTGAGCTTATCGGTCTCCAGATCCTTGTTACCCTCGAAGCTGATCTCGGCAATAGCGGGGCGCTCCTGCACCACTACCACCAACACATCGCCATCCTGCTCCAGTCGGATATCCTTAAAAAAACCGGTCTTGAACAGGGCACGGATGACCTCAGCCGTATCACCCGGCTCCAACCGCTCTCCCACCTTCACCGGCAGATAATTGAAGACGGTGCCCGCCGCAATGCGCTGCAGACCCTCGACGCGGATATCGCGCACCACAAAAACGTCCGCCCCGGCAACAGCGGCCATAGAGAACAGCAGAAATCCGACCAGGGATCTTGTCAGCGCACCCATAAAAGACTCAAAAACCTGATTAGTATCCGTGTGGCACGACCCACCACCAAAGCCTGTCTCCAGGCCCCAGCGTTCCCGACAACAAAAGAGTTGGAAAAACCGGACGTTATTATTACAGCCGCGCTAGTATAAGGGATCTTCCCTGGTTAGCCTACCGCGCCCATCCCCCTGCAACGTTTCAGCCGAGCAGCCGATTGATGTCCACGTAAAACGCCAGCCCCATCAATGCCAACAACAGCAGCATGCCGATCTTCTGCCCCTGCTCAACAAACCGTTCCGACAGGGGACGGCCCTTCACCGCCTCGAGCAGGAAAAACAGCAGATGACCGCCATCGAGCACCGGCACCGGCAGCAGATTGAGCACACCGAGACTGATACTCACCACCGCCAGAAACTTGAGAAAATAGACCAGCCCGTAACTGGCCGACTTGCCAGCCGACTCAGCGATCGAGATCGGCCCGCTCAGGTTCTTCACCGAGACCTCGCCGATCAGCATCTTGCCGAGCATCTTCAGCATCAGCGAGGAGAGATCCCAGCTCTTCTGCAGCGCCTTACCCAGCGCCTCCACCGGTGGATAACTGACCTCCACCTGGAACTCATCCATCAGCCCTTCAGGCACCTGCACGCTGGCGCCAATGCGCCCAATCGGCTTGCCCTCGCTCTCGATCTTCGCAGGTGTCAGCTCGACAAAGAACCGCTCATCGCCCCGCTCGACCTCGACCTGCATCGGTAACGCAGGATGAGCCCGCACATACTTCACCCAGGCGCTCCAGCTGGCCAGCGGCTCGCCATCGACGCTGAGCAGCCGATCCGCCACCTGCAGACCAGACTGTTCAGCCGGCTCACCCGGCAGCAGAGCACCGATCACCGCCGGCAGATGGGGGCGCTTCGGGGCCAGCCCCAGACGCAACAACAGCTGCCCATCCTCTGCCATCTGATGCAGATTTTTGGTCTCAAGCCAGCGCACCCGCTGACGCCCCGACTCATCTTCAGTAGTTACCGCCAAGCGCTGATGCTCGATCGATTGCGCCAGCAACGCGTAGACGACGCTCTCCCAGGTGAGCGTCTCCTCACCGTCCACTGCCAGGATCTGATCATTTACCTCAAAACCGGCCTGCGCCGCCAGCGATTCCGCTTCGACACTCCCCACAAGGGGCTTCAGACCGATGTCGCCACTGACAAAGATCAGCCAGAAGGCGAAGATCGCAAACAGAAAGTTGAATAGCGGACCGGCCACCACGATGGCACTGCGCACCGCCAACGATTGCCGGTTGAAAGCGCGATCCAGCTCCGCTTCAGGGACCGGCGCCTCACGCTCATCCAGCATCTTGACGTAGCCACCCAGCGGGATTGCCGCCACCACATACTCGGTCTCATCCCGCTTGCCCTGCCAACGCCACAGGGTGCGGCCAAAACCGATCGAGAAGCGCAGCACCTTAACCCCAAGCTTGCGCGCCACCCAGAAGTGGCCAAACTCATGGACTGCGATCAGGATCGCCAGCGCGAGCAAAAAGGAAAGTAGCGTAAACAATAGGGAACCCATCGAAACCTCCGGCAGTCAGGGCGTCAGACCCTTTCCCGCACCACTTGTTCCGCATACTCCCGTGCGCGGTGATCCTGCTCCAGCAGCAGTTCGAGAGTCTCTGCCGGTTCGACGGCAAAGGCATTCAAAGTCTGCTCCACCACCTGTGGGATGCCAAGGAAGTCGAGATTTCCCTCAAGGAAGCGTGCCACCGCCACCTCATTCGCCGCATTCAACACCGCCGGCGCGGTACCGCCCGCCTCGATCGCCTGATAGGCGAGACGCAGACAAGGGAATCGCTCGGTGTCTGGGGCCTCGAAATCGAGCCGCGCCACCGCAAATAGATCGAGGCTGCCGACCCCCGACTCGATCCGCTCCGGCCAAGCCAGGGCGTGGGCGATAGGGATTCGCATGTCAGGATTACCCAGCTGCGCCAGCACCGAGCCGTCGTTGTACTCCACCATCGAGTGGATCACACTCTGCGGATGCAGCACGACCTCGACCTGCTCTGGTGAGGTGCGGAACAGCCAGCAGGCCTCAATCACCTCCAACCCCTTATTCATCATGGTGGCGGAGTCGACAGATATTTTGCGCCCCATCTCCCAATTAGGGTGGGCGCAGGCCTGCTCCGGGGTGACCGCACGCAACTCATCCAGGCTGCTGCGGCGAAACGGTCCGCCGGAAGCGGTCAGTAGGATCTTTTTCACGCCGACCTGCGCCAGCCCCCGCTCAAAGTCAGCCGGCATGCACTGGAACACCGCGTTGTGCTCCGAATCGATGGGCAGGATCTCGGCGCCATGCTGGCGCGCCTCCTCCATAAACAGATGCCCGGAGACCACCAGCGCCTCCTTATTGGCCAGCAGCAGCCGTTTGCCGGCGCGCACCGCCGCCAGCGCCGGCAGCAGCCCGGCGGCGCCGACGATCGCCGCCATCACATAGTCAGCCTCGGGCATCGAAGCAACCCGCTCCAAGCCGACCACACCAGAGAGCACCTCGATGTTTAGCGACTCATCCCTCAGCCGCCCGGCCAGCGCCTCCGCCGAAGCCTCATCGGCCATTACCGCCACCTGCGGGCGGAACGCCTGGCACTGTTGAAGCATCCCCTCCACATCGTGGTTGGCAGTCAGCGCCACCACACGATAGCGCTCCGGGTGGCGCGCCACCACGTCCAGAGTGCTGACTCCGATCGAACCGGTGGAACCCAAAATCGTCAGCCCTTTCATCACACTCTGCCCATCACTATCAGACCCAAAACGAACACCGGAGCTGCCGCGGTCAGGCTGTCGATCCGATCCATCATGCCACCGTGGCCCGGCAGCAGCGTACCACTGTCTTTCATGCTGCGCTGACGCTTCATCAGGCTCTCAAACAGGTCACCGGCTACTGAGAAGATCGTGGTCAGCAGACAGAGCAGCAGCAGCCCGGGATAGTCGGCCAGTGGCGCCTCCAGCCACCAGCCGAGCCAGAGTCCCAGCAGCAGCGCACTAACCAGCGCTCCATAGACTCCCTCTCGACTCTTGCCCGGGCTGACCCGCGGTGCCAGCTTGACCCGCCCCCAGCGCCTGCCGGCAAAGTAGGCACCGCTATCTGCACCCCAGATCAGCACCAGCAGGAACAGCATCAGGCCGGGGCCCCGCTCTGCGGTGTAGTGAAGATAGACCAACGAAAACCAGGTCGGCACCAGCACCAACAGCCCTTCGGCCGCCTGTAGCGGGCTGAAACCCTCGAGGCTCACGCCACCCGGGTAACGCCACAATCGCAGGATATTAAACAGCCACCAGAGCACCACCAGACTCAGCAACGGCATGACCCAGCCGTGCTGATCAAACAGCAGCGATACCGCCAGCAGCGCAACAGTGACCAGCAAGATATAGAGGGAGCGGTGCAAACAGAAGCCAAGACCTGAGAGTCGCCCCCACTCATTGGCTCCTAGCGCCAGAGCCAGCCCCAGCAGCATCGCCAGATAGAGACTTGGGAGCAACAGCACCGCTGCTACCACCAGCGGCACCAGTATCAGAGCAGTCAGCAGGCGCTGTTTGAGCATGTGCTCAGAGATCCTTGGCCGATTGCGTCTCCACCACCTGCTCGCCGGTGCGACCGAAACGACGCTGCCGACGGGAATAGTCGGCAATCGCCGCGTCGAGGGCAGCGGCATCGAACTCAGGCCAGAGCAGATCGGTGAAGTAGAGCTCGGAGTAGGCCGCCTGCCAGAGCAGAAAGTTGCTCACACGGCACTCGCCGCCAGTACGGATGAAGAGGTCGGGATCAGGCAGATCAGGGAAGGCAAGCTGCGCCGCCAGTGCCTGCTCGTCGATGGCATCGACATCGATCTCACCGGCAGCCGCCTGCCGGGCCAGTCGACGCGCCGCGCGAATGATATCCCAGCGGCCGCCGTAGTTTGCCGCCACCTGTAATATCAGACCACTGTTCGCCGCAGTCAGCGCCTCCACCTCATGGATGCGTCGCTGCAGTTTTTCCGGAAAGGCTGTGCGGTCGCCGATCACCCGCAGCCTGACACCGTTGCGGTGCAGGCGTCGCGCCTCCTTTCTGAGGGCGCGGATGAACAGATCCATGATCAGGCCGACCTCTTTCTTCGGCCGCTGCCAGTTTTCACTGCTGAAGGCGAACAGGGTGAGCACCTCTATGCCCTGCTGCACGCAGTGTTCCACCACCTTGCGCACCGATTCGACACCGGCGGGATGACCAGCGTAGCGCGGTAAACCCCGCTGCCTTGCCCAACGACCATTGCCGTCCATAATGATTGCAATGTGCCGGGGAAGCTGGGGGGGCGTCCCGGTGCTGTCGGTCTGGCCTGCTGTGCTCATAAGGAGCTGAAATCCTGTTGCTAATCTCGCCTTGACGATCAGAACTCCATCAGATCTTTCTCTTTTACCGCCAGGACTTCATCGATGGTCTTGACGTGCTGATCGGTCAGTTTCTGGATAATCTCCTGGCCACGGCGCTCGTCGTCCTCGGAGATCATCTTCTCTTTCACCAGATCCTTGAGATCGTGGTTGGCGTCGCGGCGGATATTGCGCACCGCCACCCGTGCTCCCTCCGCTTCATTGCGCGCTATACGGATCATGTCCTTGCGGCGTTCTTCGGTAAGCGGCGGCATCGGCACCCGGATTACGGTGCCCGCCGACATCGGATTGAGGCCGAGGTCGGAGGTCATGATCGCCTTTTCCACCGCCTGCACCATGGTCTTCTCCCAGGGGGTCACGGCCAGGGTGCGAGCATCCTCGATATTGATGTTAGCCACCTGATTGAGTGGCGTCTCGGAACCATAGTAGTCGACCTTGATGTGGTCGAGCAGGCTTGGATGGGCCCGCCCGGTGCGGATCTTGGCCAACTCGTTGTGCAGCGCTTGGACACTCTTGTCCATGCGTGTTGCTGCATCGCTTTTGATATCGTCGATCATCTCACTCTCCGCTCTCAACCAAGGAGCCGATCGCCTCTCCGCGCATCAGACGCATCAGGGCACCATGTTCGTTGACATTCATGATACGCAACGGCATGCCATTGTCACGACAGAGCACGATCGCCGTTGCGTCCATCACCTGCAGATTCTCTGCCAGCGCTCGATCGTAACTGAGCACCGGATAGAATTCAGCATCGGCCACCTTCACCGGATCGGCGGAGTAGACGCCGTTCACCTTGGTCGCCTTGATCATCAGATCGGCCTTGATCTCAATCGCCCTCAGCGAGGCGGCGGAATCAGTGGTGAAGTAGGGATTGCCGGTGCCGGCCGCCAGGATCACCACCTCACCAGCCGCCAGACAGGCACGCGCCTGACGAGCGGTGAAGCCCTCGCAGACATCCGGCATCGCCAGCGCCGACATCACCCGCGTCGGCACACCGATGCGCTGCAATGCATCCGCCATCGCCAGCGAGTTCATCACCGTCGCCAGCATCCCCATGTGGTCGCCGGTGACCCGGTCGATGCCGCCCTGGGCCAAACCGGCGCCGCGGAAGATGTTGCCGCCGCCGATCACCATGCCGACCTGCACGCCAGCCTCGCTCAGTTCTTTGACCTCGCCGGCAACCCGCGCGATCACATCCGGATCAATGCCGAAGTCGCCGCTGCCCATCAGGGCCTCACCGCTAAGTTTGAGTAGAATCCGCTGGCAGATCAGTTCCGACATGGTTTACCGCATTCCTTGTTTTGTAGGGATTGGAAGACTAGGCTGCCGCCCCTGGTGGGGCAGCGGCCAGATTTCGCATCAGAGTTTGGCCTGGGCCATCACTTCGTCGCGGAAGTTCTCCTGCTTCTTCTCGATGCCCTCGCCCACTTCCAGACGCTGGTACTGGATGATCGAAGCACCTCGACTCTTGAGCAGTTTCTCCACGCTCTGGTCGGGATCCTTGACAAAGGCCTGTCCCAGCAGGGTGTTCTCGGCGAGATACTTGCGCATCCGCCCCTCCACCATCTTCTCGACGATGTTATCGGGCTTGCCGCTCTCCTGTGCCTGGGCGGTGACGATCTCACGCTCTTTCGCCAGCATCTCCTGGGGCATGCTGTCGGCATCCAGGCAGACCGGGTTGGTAGCGGCGATATGCATTGCCAGATCCTTACCCAGCGCCTCGTCGCCACCCTCCAGCTCGACCACCACACCGATGCGCACACCGTGACGGTAGCTCACCAGGCTGCCTTTGCTGCTCTGCAGGCGGGCAAAGCGACGCACATTCATGTTCTCACCCAACTTCGACACCAGCGCCTCGCGGGCCTGTTCGACGGTGGTCTCCTCGCCCTCGTGCAGCGACTGCCCCATCAGCGCGGCGACATCCTCAGCACCGCTGCTGAGGGCGCGCTCGGCCACTGCGTCGGCAAATGAGGTGAAGTTCTCGTCCTTACCGACGAAGTCGGTCTCACAGTTGACCTCAACCATCACCGCGCTACTGTTGTCATCAGAGAAGCTGATCACGATGACGCCCTCAGCCGCGGTTCGGCCGGCTTTCTTCGCCGCTTTCGCCTGACCGGACTTGCGCATCGCTTCGATCGCGGCCTCAACATCGCCATCCGTCTCAACCAGTGCCTTCTTGCACTCCATCATGCCTGCGCCGGTACGCTCGCGCAGCTCTTTAACCAGAGAGGCTGTAATCGCCATGTTCTGTCCTACCTCTGTAGATTCGTAACTTCAAACGAAAAGCGACCGGATCGCGCCTACCACGCGGATCCGGTCTGAGCAGAATATCGCTATCGGGGTTTACGCGTTGTCGTCTTTGACCTCGACAAACTCATCCCCAGCGCCAGATGCCGCCACATGGGCCGCGCTGGCGCGCCCCTCCAAGACTGCCGCAGAGGCGCCCTGCACAAACAGTTGGACCGCGCGGATCGCGTCATCGTTGCCGGGAATAACGTAATCGATGTCATCTGGGTCGTTATTGGTATCGACCACGCCGACCACCGGAATACCGAGCTTGCGCGCTTCAGCCACTGCAATGTTCTCGTTGCCCACATCGATGACAAACATCGCATCGGGCAGACCGCCCATATCTTTGATACCGCCGATGCTGCGATCGAGCTTCTCCATCTCACGCTTCAGGCCCAAGCCTTCCTTCTTGTTAAAGCGCTGCTCGACACTGCCGTCCTCGAACATCGCCTCAAGCTCTTTCAGACGTTTGATCGACTGCTTGATGGTCTTAAAATTGGTCAACATGCCGCCCAACCAGCGATGGTTAACGAAGGGCATGCCGCAGCGCTGCGCCTCTTCGCGGACCGCATCACGGGCAGCGCGCTTGGTACCAACAAACAGAATCTTGCCGCCGTTGGCGGAGAGAGAACCGATGTAGTTCATCGCATCGTTGTAGAGGGGCAGGGTCTTCTCAAGATTCACGATGTGAATCTTGTTGCGATGACCGAAGATGTAAGGACTCATCTTCGGGTTCCAGTAGCGGGTCTGATGACCAAAGTGCACACCAGCCTCAAGCATCTGGCGCATAGATACAGAGCTCATATAAATCTCCTAATTGTATCGGGTTAGGCCTCCATACACCCCATGCCCCGACCCCGCAGCAATGCTGCTGAGCACCCCGGTACATGTGTCGATGTATGTGCGGATTTGGTGGACTGCGGCACGATCTGCGCCTGCCACCACAATAATGCGAACCGTTTGCGATTCGGCGGGGCGTTTTATACCATACCCGCCGGACTGCGACAAACCCTCCCGCCGCTTCATGTGGCTGTATCCCCCGGACCACCAACCAAATTCAAGCCCATGAGCGTCACCATCAAAACCGCCCAGGAAATCGAAAAAATGCGCGTTGCGGGCCATCTTGCCGCCGAGGTCCTGGAGATGATCGAGCCGTACGTGAAACCGGGCATCACCACCGCAGAGCTCGACCAGATCTGCCACGACTACATCGTCCACCAGCAGCAGGCGATCCCGGCACCGCTCAACTACCGGGGCTTCCCCAAATCGATTTGCAGCTCGGTCAACCAGGTTGTCTGCCACGGCATACCCAACGAGAAACGACTGAAGAAGGGCGACCTGATCAATCTCGACATTACCGTGATCAAGGATGGCTACCATGGCGACACCAGCCAGATGTTCCTGGTCGGTGGAGGTAGTGTGTTGGCGAAACGATTGATGGATATCACCCAGCAGGCGCTGTGGATCGGCATCCAGCAGGCCAAGCCCGGCGCCCAGCTGGGCGACATCGGCCATGCGATCCAGGATTTCGTCGAACAGCACAACTACTCGGTGGTACGCGAATATTGCGGCCACGGCATCGGCAAGGAGTTTCACGAAGACCCGCAGGTGCTGCACTACGGCAGCCCCGGCACCGGCCTGGTGCTGCAACCCGGCATGTGCTTCACCATCGAACCGATGGTCAACTCAGGCAAACGCCATGTGAAGCTGCGCCCGGACGGCTGGACCGTAGTGACCCGCGACCGCAGCCTCTCAGCCCAATTCGAACACACCCTGCTGATCACGCCCGAAGGCTGCGAGGTACTCACCCTGCGCCAGAACGAGACCCAGTTCGCCAGCGGTCACTGACATCCATGCCCAAGATTGAATTTGACTTTCAACCACTGGATCAGGCGTTGCAGGCCGACACCTTTCCGTTCGCCAAATTCCAGACCACTCTGAAGCAGGGTACGGCGCTAATTCAGGAAAAATATCATAAGGGTGTGGCGATCGATCAGCTGGTCTGCGCCCGTGCCCGACTGATCGATGAGTTGCTGGTCCGTGCCTGGCGCCACCATTTCAGCGACGCCAGTGGGGTCGTGCTGGTGGCAGTGGGGGGCTATGGCCGGGGCGAACTCCACCCCGCCTCCGATATCGACCTGATGCTGCTGCTCGAGAGCGAGGCCGAATTCGAACAACAGCGGGAGCCACTGGAGGCGTTTCTCACCGCCCTCTGGGACATCGGTCTGGAGGTGGGTCAGAGCGTGCGCACCATCACCGACTGCGTGCGCGAGGCGGAGCAGGACATCACCGTCGCCACCAACATCATGGAGTCGCGGCTGCTGACCGGGCCTCTGGCGCTGTTTGAATCGATGCGCGAGGCCACCGGCCCCGACCGGATCTGGAACAGCCGCGAGTTCTTCGAGGCAAAGTGGAAGGAGCAGCAGGCGCGCCACGCCAAATATGAAGACAGTGTCAGCAACCTGGAACCCAACATAAAAGAGGGGCCAGGCGGCCTGCGCGATATCCAGATGATCGGCTGGGTGGTGAAACGCCACTTCCGCGCCGAGACCCTGCAGGATCTCGTGCTGCACGAATTTCTCACCCAGGATGAGTACAACACCCTGATCGAGGGCCAGAACTTCCTCTGGCGGGTGCGCTTCGCCCTGCACACTCTCACCGGACGCGCCGGGGACCGTCTGCTGTTCGAGCATCAGCGCGCGCTGGCCGCCGAGTTCGGCTATGACGACGACTCGGCCAACCTGGCGGTAGAGCAATTTATGCAGCTCTACTACCGCACCGTGATGGAGCTAAGCCGCCTCAATGAGATGCTGCTGCAGCTGTTTCAGGAGGCGATCCTGCTGAAAAATCGGCTGGACGAGCCGGTGCAGCTGAACCGCCGCTTCCAGCAACGCAACGGCTTCCTCGAGGCCAGCAGCCCCGAAATCTTCAAGCACACCCCGATCGCCCTGCTGGAGCTGTTTCTGACCCTGCAGCAGCATGCCGAGCTGAAAGGGGTGCGCGCCCGCACCATCCGCCTAATCCGTGACCACTGCCACCTGATCGACGACGCATTCCGTCAGGATATCCAGGCCACCAGCCTGTTTATGGAGATCCTGCGCCAGCCCGAAGGTATCACCGAACAGCTCCGACGCATGAACCGCTACGGCGTGCTCGCCGCCTACATCCCGGCGTTTGCCAATATTGTCGGGCGCATGCAGTACGACCTGTTCCACGTCTACACAGTGGACGAACACACCTTGATGGTGATCCGCAATCTGCGTCGCCTGGCGGTACCCAGCCACAACCATGAATACCCGCTCTGCAGCCAATTACAGCAGAATCTGCCCAAGCAGGAGCTGATCTATCTCGCCGCACTGTTCCACGACATCGCCAAGGGACGCGGCGGCAACCACTCAGAGCTGGGGCAGGAGGACGCCCTGGAATTCTGTCGCCGCCACCACCTCAGCGAGTACGATAGCCGCCTGGTGGCCTGGCTGGTACGCCGCCACCTGCTGATGTCGATGACTGCGCAGCGCAAGGACATCAGCGACCCCGAGGTAATCCAGGCCTTCGCCGAGCAGGTGGTAGAATTGAATCGGCTCGACTACCTCTACCTACTCACCGTTGCCGACAGCCAGGCAACCAATCCAAAACGCTGGAACTCCTGGAAAGAGGCCCTACTGCGCGATCTCTACACATCAACCCGACAGCTGTTGCAGCGCGGCCTCGGCAACCCGCTGGCGCAGGAGGAGCTAATCAGTGAAAAGCAGGCGGAGGCGCGCCAGGGACTGATAGCACAAGGCTACTCTCAGGAGCGCCTGGAGCAGCTCTGGCAGAGCTACAACCCCGAATATTTCCTGACCCATTCGGTAAACGCCATCTGCAGCCAGAGCCGCCTGATCCTCGACACTCCGAAGCGCGAACTGCCACTGATCGCGATCCGCCAGACCGAACATCGCGGCGGCACCGAGGTGATCTACTACGGCATCGAACGGGACAACCTGTTTGCCCTCAGTACCACCCTGCTCGACCAGATCGGCCTCTCTATCGTCAACGCACGCATCATGAGCACCAGTCAGGGCTACTCACTCAACTCCTTCCTGGTCCTGGAAGAGGATGGCTCACCGGTCACACCAGGTGAGCGCACCGATGAGATCCTCGACAGCATGCGCCTCGGCATGAGCCAGACGGAGGCCGACTGTTTCCGAGTGCAACGCCGCATCCCGCGCCAGCACAAGAGCTTCGACACCCCAACCCGGATCTTCTTCTCCCAGGATCTGACCCACCACCGCACCACCATGCGGCTAGTCACCCTCGACCGACCCGGCCTGCTCTCCGAAGTCGGGCAGGCCTTCCTCGCCTGCGGCATCAGCCTGCAGCACGCCAAGATCTCCACCATCGGAGCTCAGGTGGAGGATATCTTCTTCATCACCGACCGCGATAAACAACCCCTGCAAGAAGAGCAACAGTTGGAGTGCCTACGGCGCTCTATCGCCGAGCGGCTGCCAAAGACACCCGAGGAGTGAGCCGACCTCAGGGCTTGATCGCCTCAATGCTGGCCGAAACAACATACTCCTCCACGCTCCGGCCTGGCGCCCAATCCTTGATGAACGCCCGCGAGCTATCCTTTGGCTCAATGCCGATCTCGACCAAGCCGGCGGCAGCCATGAACCGCAGCTGATCGATGATCAGCGAAGCACCGACCATGCACCCGGAGCTGTCACAATCTGAAGCAGGACCCGATCTCCATTCCCGCTCCCGCCCAACGCGAATTTATTTCCTGTGACCCTTGTCACGGTCGCTATTCCGAGCAAGGTTTAGGATCTCTTCAACAAAGAGAGCTGAGTAGCACTGCCATAGCAGCACGGCAACTGCTACTGAAAAGCCTATTTGCTAGCCCCTCCTCTGAGCAGCACTTATAGCCCCCGAAAGGGGGTTTCTTTTACCCGCACGTACAGTCGCGCCCCGCCTGAAGCGACCGTCTCCTACCCGATCACTCACGCCGCACGCTTCTCTTCGCCGCCTTCTTCAGCTTCACAACACGCACGATCTCCCAGATCATGCCACCCACCGACCCCCAAAATCCGCCCAGGATAACGAACATGAAGAGGGGACGGGTGGCGAGAGATTTCAGCAACAGACTATCAGTGGCATCTACCATAAAAGAGACAAGCCAGGCTATCAGCAGTGCCCCGAGCAGGCCGGCGATCAGTGCATGCAGCATGCCTGCCTCCCGGCTGCTCTTGGCGCAGAGGAGCCCGGCCAGGATCCACAGCGCCGAGGCGGTGAGCAGTTGCGGGCCAGTCGCCTGAGTGGCGCCAGCCAGCAGAGCCAGGCCGATCATCACTGCAGTCAGCACAAGGACCAGCAGCATTCCCAGCAGAATAGCTTGATAGCGCATTTCAAGAGTTCCTGTTTAGAAGAGAAGGTTATGAGGCAGAGAGCGGAGTCTCGACAAACTCCAGCGCGTTGCCATCGGGGTCGCGGCAAAAGAGTGCGCGCCGTCCGGAGCGGCTCAGAGTATAGGCGACACCGGCCGGCTCCAGCCGCGCCTTGAGTCTGTCGAGATCAGCGACCTGCAGCGCCAAATGGCGATCCCGCCCACCATGAGCGGGACGCCCCGCGACCGGATCGGGATTGGGCAACTCCAGCAGATGGATCTGCTGCTCACCCAGCGCCAGCCAGGCTCCTGGAAAGCCCAGATCAGGACGAGCCTTGATCGACTCCAGCCCCAGCAGACCGGAGTAGAAGCTGAGTGCGGTATCAGTATCTGCCACGATCAGGCTGACATGATGGATGCCATTGATCAGATCACTCATGGATGGTTACTCTCCAACAGTTGCAGAATCGGCTGGGCTCGACGCCAGAAACGACGCATGGCGCCAGAGGTGACCCGATAGCCACGACCAGTGCAGGGATAGATGGTGAGCTGCCTGAACTCGCCCTGTCGCAGCAGACTCGCCACTTCCGCCTCCAACTGCTCAAGCGCCTCGATCCAGAGATAGGGGTCGGCATTCAACACCGGGGAAAGCAGAGCAGACCAAGTACGCAGGGTTGCCCCATCGCTGGCGATAAATCCATCCCGCTCATCGGCATGCAGATCGACAGCTGCCAGCCGCGCCAGTCCGAGTGCGGTCGGATCATCCGAGCAGACAGCTGCAAAGCGCGGCTTCGGCGACTGCGGCAGGCGCCCGCCCCCCGACAGCCAGAGTCCGTTGATCGCGATCCGCCCGGCAAGCTCACGCTGACGGTTGGGCTCCGCATTGAACAGCAGCATCTGCATCTCGTTCAGCAGCCTGCGCCAGTGGCGCGCATCGTCACCCTGGGGCAGAAACATCTCGATGTTGCGCCCCACCACCGACTCCAGCGACCGGGTCTGCAGATCGGGAGCCTCAACAAGGCGGAGATACCAGCGATCGGGGTGGGGGGCGATCAGCTCAAGGCCATCGTCGGCAAAGTGCCGATTGAAGAGCGCCAGCAGCGTCTCGGACTCCTGCTGCTCAATCTGCAACAGCTGATTGTCAAACAGCAGCAGCCGGTCGCGATCGGGACGCAGATGCACCGGGTCGGCGCGCATCCAGAAGCTATCCCCCGGAGCCACGCCATCACCCAGCAGATCCACCGCACCGCGGGGCAGATCATGCCCGGTTTCCGCTTCGATACCGAATAGGCCGAACAGGGTTGATGGGAAATCACTGCCCTCCACCGGCACCTGGTCAGCTCGGGCCAGCAGGCGTTCGATCAGTGGGATTGCCGGCAGCCGGCCGGAAGCGGCCAGATTCGGCATCGGCCCCAACAGACCGGGGATCAGCAGATGGAGTTCGGCGTTGGATTTCGCCATAGAGATAAAACGGGCAGGAGCGCTGCTGGCGGCGCGAACAGACTGGCTCAGCCTTCGCACCTCAAGCGGCGCTCCTACGGGTTTTGATTAGTCAGCCATATTGTCGAGGATCGCGCGCTTCACCGCTTCCAGCTCCGCGTCGACGGTCATCACCGGCGAGGTCGACTGCTTGATGGCGGTGTCAGGATCCTTCAGGCCGTTGCCAGTGAGGGTGCAAACGACCTTGCTGCCCTCGGGGATTTTGCCCGACTTGATGTCGCGCAGCGCACCGGCTAGGGAGGTGGCGGAGGCGGGCTCGCAGAACACGCCATCAGTCTGCGCCAGCAGCTTCTGCGCCGCCAGGATCTCCTCATCGGTACACTCATCGAACCAGCCGCCCGACTCCTTCTGCACCGTCCACGCCTTGTCCCAGGACTGGGGGTTACCAATGCGGATCGCTGTGGCGATGGTATCCGGATCCTTCACCGGACCGCCACGCATGAAGGGCGCGGAACCAGCCGCCTGATAACCCACCATGGTCGGCTTGTTGTTGACGTTGCCGTGCTCGAAATACTCCGTGTAGCCCATCCAGTGGGCGGTGATGTTGCCCGCGTTACCCACCGGCAGGCAGTGGTAGTCGGGGGCGCACTCCAGCTCTTCGATGATCTCGAAGGCGGCGGTCTTCTGCCCCTGCAGGCGGAACGGGTTGATCGAGTTGACGATGGTCACTGGGGCACGCTCGGCGATATCTTTCACCAGTTGCATACCGTCGTCGAAGTTGCCGCGGATCTGCAGGGTGACGGCGCCATACATCATCGCCTGGGCCAGCTTGCCCATCGCGATCTTACCCTCGGGGATCAGCACAAAGGCGGTGATGCCGGCCCGTGCCGCATAGGCTGCCGCCGATGCCGAGGTGTTGCCCGTGGAGGCACAGATGATCGCGGTAGAGCCATCCTCCACCGCCTTGGTCACCGCCATGGTCATGCCGCGATCCTTGAACGAGCCGGTGGGGTTGAGCCCCTCATACTTGACGTAGATATCCACATCCTTGCCGAGCGTGCGGGGGATGTTGTTGAGACGGATCAGCGGGGTGTTACCCTCACCGAGGGAGATGACGCGGGTGTCGTCGTGCACTGGCAGGCGATCGCGGTACTTGTCGATCAGGCCGGTATAACGGGATCTGAATGGCATGATGGCTCCTAAAATACTTTTAAATATCGTTTGGCCAGACCACTGCAGCTGATCTGGCGCTTTAATTCGCTCAGGCGTCGAGCTGCTCAACACGGATCCGCATCACCTGGCCGCTGACGCTATCAAGGGCCTCGATCTGCGCGATCGCCTGGTTCATCTGCCCCTCCACCACCCGGTGGCTAAGCATCACCAGCGGCACCAGGCTCTCGCCCTCTGCCGGCTCCTTCTGCTGGATCGCCTCGATGCTGATTCCCGCCTCGCCGAGGATGCCGGCGATGCGCGCCACCACACCGGGTTTGTCCTCCACCTGGATGCGCAGATAGTAGGCGGTCTCGACCTGTTCCATCGGCAGGATCGGCAGGTCGGCCAGCTCGCCGGGCTGGAACGCCAGGTGCGGCACCCGGTTCTCCGGATCGGTGGTGAGGGCGCGTACGATGTCGACGATATCAGCCACCACCGCCGAGGCGGTGGGCTCTGCACCAGCGCCGGCACCATAGTAGAGCGTTGGACCCACCGCGTCGCCCTGCACCAGCACCGCGTTCATCACCCCATCAACATTGGCGATCAGGCGTCGCTCCGGGATCAGGGTCGGGTGTACGCGCAGTTCCACGCCTTTGTCGGTCTTGCGGGCTATACCCAAATGCTTGATGCGGTAGCCAAACTGGTTGGCGTACTCCACATCCTGGCGCTCAATTCGGGTGATGCCCTCGGTGTAAGTCTTGTCGAACTGGAGCGGGATGCCGAAGGCAATCGAGCCAAGAATCGCCAGCTTGTGCGCCGCGTCTATCCCCTCCACGTCGAAGGTGGGGTCGGCCTCAGCGTAGCCCAGCGCCTGGGCCTCCTTCAGCACATCATCGAAGTCGCGCCCCTTGTCGCGCATCTCGGTGAGGATGAAGTTGCCGGTGCCGTTGATGATGCCGGCGAGCCACTCGATCCGGTTTGCCGCCAGTCCCTCACGCACCGCCTTGATGATCGGGATGCCACCAGCCACCGCCGCCTCGAAGGCCACGGTGACGCCCTTGCGCTGCGCTGCCTCGAAGATCTCATTGCCGTGCATGGCGATCAGCGCCTTGTTGGCGGTAACCACGTGCTTGCCGTTCTCGATCGCCTTCAGCACCAGCTCTTTGGCCGGAGAGTAGCCGCCGATCAGCTCGACGATGATCTGCACCTCCGGGTTGTCGACCACCGCAAAGGCGTCGTCGCAGACCTCGACCTGATCCAGCCCCAGCAAGCTGTCGGCATCATAGGCCTTGGCAGCAGCGTGGGTGATGCGAATGCCACGTCCGACGCGGCGCGCAATCTCTGCCGCGTTGCGGGTCAGTACATTCAGGGTACCGCCGCCGACGGTGCCCAACCCCAACAGACCTACTTTGACCGGATTCAAGCTTACTCTCCTTCAATTTCAATTCGACCCTGAGCGGACTCAGGATTTGATCAGACCGTCGCGACGAAACATGTCACGGATGCCGCGCACCGCCTGGCGGGTGCGGTGTTCATTCTCTATCAGGCCGAAGCGCACATGGTCGTCGCCGTGACTGCCGAAACCGACCCCCGGCGAGACCGCCACCCTGGCCTCCTGAAGCAGTTTCTTGGAGAACTCCAGCGAGCCCATCTCTTTATAAGGTTCAGGGATCGGCGCCCAGACGAACATGGTCGCCTTGGGTTTTTCCACCTGCCAGCCGATGTGGCAGAGCCCCTCGCAGAGCACATCACGACGACGCTGGTACATGTCGCGGATCTCTTCCACACACTCCTGCGGCCCCTCGAGCGCAGCGATGGCCGCCACCTGGATCGGCGTGAAAGTGCCATAGTCGAGGTAGGACTTGATCCGCGACAGGGCTCCCACCAGGGTTTTGTTGCCGCACATGAAACCGACTCGCCAACCCGGCATATTGTAGCTCTTCGACAGAGAGTAGGACTCGACCGCGATATCCTCAGCACCAGGGATCTGTAGGATCGAGGGGGCCTTGTAGCCGTCGAAGACGATGTCGGCGTAGGCCAGATCGTGTATCACCCAGATATTGTGCTGCTTGGCGATCGCCACCACCTTCTCGAAGAAGTCGAGCTCGACACAGTGGGTCGTGGGATTACCGGGGAAGTTGAGCACCAGCATCTTCGGCCGCGGCCAGGAGTCCTCGATCGCCTTCTGCAGCTCCTCGAAGAAGTCCACATCGGAGCGCATCGGCACATGGCGCACATCGGCACCGGCGATGATGAAGCCGTAGGGGTGGATCGGGTAAGCCGGGTTGGGCACCAGCACCGAGTCGCCCGGGCCCACGCAGGCCAGCGCCAGATGGGCCAGCCCCTCTTTGGAACCGATGGTGGCGATCACCTGGGTCTCGGGGTCGAGATCCACGTCGTAGCGGTTCTTGTACCAGCGGCTCATCGCCCGGCGCAGTCGCGGGATGCCCTTCGACATGGAGTAGCGGTGGGTGTCGTTGCGGTTCGCCACCTCGGTCAGCTTGTCGACGATATGCTGTGGCGTCGGCTGATCCGGGTTGCCCATGCCAAAGTCGATGATGTCTTCGCCCCGCGCCCGCGCCGCTGCCTTGAGTTCGTTGACAATAGCGAACACATAGGGCGGCAAGCGCTTGATTCTTGGGAACTCTTCCATCTCGGACGTGGACACGGGGACCTCTGCTCTCTTAATAGGTGACAAGGGCGGGTAAATTAACTGAGCAGCAGGGAAAGATCAATTTTGCTGGGGCATTAGCAGAGCAGCATGGGGCCGGGGCCAATATAGAGGCGAGGCGCGCCCAGCGAACGGGATGTCGATTTTTCTACACCACCTCTGCAACACATGAGAAGCGCGATGCCCTGATATATAAGGTGGGATGGCCCAAGTTTTCAGAACAAGCAAAGCTGAGGGGCACGCAGTCAACACTACCGTCGGGATTCTTTACACCTTTCAGCGGGAACAGCCAAAGTAAGCTAACTTATTGATAGGACATGCATTCCTGTCAACACACAGACAATTCCTGGCGTTTTCTGTTGAATTTATAGCCAATATCGGAGCGATACCAGCAATAGATGCGTCGAAATTCTTTACACATCAGCCAATTCGCCAATATCCAGCCAACACACCATCTGAAAACGACATAAGTAGTGTCGCATCACGGTTTGATTATTTTGCCCGTATTCCTTTCACGCAAAGACCAGAAGTGTGATCCAGCTCCTATTAATCAGACAGCATATATGTCGCATAAATTTCTTCTGCTTTTGGCATGGTACCTGCGCTATCAGACTCGTAGTCATCTGAACAAGCCAAGACTACAAAACATGCCACAAGCTTTTGACACAAATTTTTAGGGGACGGAAATGAAAAAACTGTTGAGCTGCTCAGGAATTTACTTAAGCCTCTCGCTCTTGCTTCACTCAACATCATCCTTCGCTGTTTATCAGTTTCTTGACATGAATACCCTTCCTACCGAAGAAGGCTGGTCTGTCTGGGCAGCTGAGGGTGGTTCGGCTGAAATTATAACTGTTGCTGATGGAACGTATAACGACAGTGACGTTCTAGAAATCAAAGGCAATAGCTATTATGAGTTTTTCGCTCCAAACGATTGGAAGAATAATGTCAATCAAAATCATTATAAGTGGTGGTGGGTTGAAACTCGCATGCGTGTACTAGCAAATGAACAGGGCTCTGGAGACCCGTTCATCTGGATCAATGAAGCTGACCAACTTTCGATATTTAGTTTCTTTGAGGATGGAGTCAAGTTTACCTATCCAGAAACCACTGACCTTATCTCTTTTGACACCTCAGACTGGCTCACCTATTACTTGATGGGCTCTATATTTGACAACAAGGTTTATCTTCAGGTTGAAAAGGAAGGGACATTACTTATTGACGACTGGTTTATATATGAACCTTCATGGCCTGGCTCAGGAACACCAGGTTTAATTTTCGGGAATGGAGGTGGAAACAGTTACCAACGCACGCAATGGGACTACTTCACTTACTCGATTCCAGAGCCAAGCAGCATCTTCCTTATGGGCACCGGATTAATCGGTATTGTATCTTTAAAGCGACATCGCAAAAACACTCACAAATACCAGTAGACCAATAGAGCCAAGCTCGCTGATCAAGAATAGGGGACAAACCACAGCGTCCAGACTTCTAGCGAAGCCGTGGGCTGCCCCCATTCATTTACTGAAGACAATATATAGTATTGGATAATCATTAAAACAAAACCAACCATAATTGCCGTCTGATTACATTACAGAAAATCGAGCCCCTCTCAGATCAGACCAGCCAATCAACACAAAGAGGACCAAATACAGATGAAAAACACAAAACGCACCATAATTAGCGGCTGCATCTGCACTGCCCTCATGTTTACTGCCGGTGCAGCTCAGGCGATACAAGTAACCTTGAACATGAATACACATCCAACAGATGAAGGGTGGATTGTGTCTGAAGACACGACAAATCAGGGCCTTTCATTTGTAAACAACGGGATTTTAACTATCTCCACCCCTACCCTAGGCTTTTATTCATTTCGAGACCCAGGCAATTGGTTTGCCAATGTAGATCACTCCGCTGGATGGACTGTCAAAACCAGAATGCGACTAGTTGCATCAGAAGAGCCTCAATGGAATGTAGACCCCGCTGGCATCTGGATAGATGACAAAACCAATCATGAAATATTTGGTGTTTATGCTGACGAAGTAGGCTTTACACGCACCTACCAGAATAACCAAGTTACAAAGCTCATGTTTAGTATCGACACATCTGAATTCCATACTTATGAAATAATCGGCCAAGGTGACATAATTAAGCTATTTATTGACGACCTACTTGCATTAACGCGCCCCATAATTGGCAATACTGGGCTTCCGCCAGGCCAGCTTGTTTTTGGCAATAACACTGGCAGCGCGAACGTGACCCAGTGGGATTATTTCTCATACACGGCAGGAGTGCCGGAACCTGCAAGTCTAGCCCTTCTGATCACTGGCCTACTCAGCCTGGTCGGCGTACGCAAACAAATAAAGACTCAATCAAAAAAACCCATAGAAAACAATAGGGGACAGACCAGAATGGCACTGACTTAAGCCCAATCGATTGATTAGCTAGGCATAATTAGGGGACAGACCACAGTTTCTTTAATTATATGAAATTGTGGCCTGATTATAAAAGGACGGCACAGCCTGTCACTCAACCCATCCATTCCTATCCAAGTTAAAGAGAAAGGCCATGAAAAAAAGACACTGATTATTTCGCTACTCGTTCTTTCTTTTGCCTCCAACGCTCAAGCCTTTGATTGCACTGGCACCTGGGATCTGATTGCTAATGGTTTCAATTTAGAAATTCACATCGTTGGAGCTGGCGGAAATAATTTCAGTGGTACGATAATAGGCAACGAGCCAACGACGCGCGTCTACAATGGATCCTGTAATGATAGTGATCATAAGATCACTTTCTTGCGTCAATCCAATCCTATTGGCAATATGGGAGCAATACTACGAAGGGTATTTCTGGAGAAAAAATAATAAAACAGGTGCTGCAGGCAGCTTTTCCCAGAATACAGGACGCAAGCGCAGCTTTTACATGCTGAAGAAATAAATGTGAACAAGAAATCAATGGAGCCAGACTCAAATGGCACTAAGTTAAGGGTATTTAGCATGACCCATCAATAGCTGGCCCCCTTTGCAACGTTACTTATCCAGATACAAGCTTCGTGCAAAAGAAGTTTAACTTAGTGCCATTTAGATCAGGCTCGATTGATGGCCAGAATAGAGGCAAACCACGCTTTTAAAATGAAAACATGGTCTGTCCTTTTTGCCCTACCACCAACTCTTCCCTCCCCTATTTTTCACTGTGGTTGTTACCTCGCCGGACCACTTGCCACACCACCCCAGACCGACCAGCGCAAGTTCGTCATCGCATCTTGACCCCTTCGTCCTTCCGTAATACCTTCATTCCATTAGCGAATCACCAAGCGACGCCGCCTTTGTGAGACAGGCACTCAGGGCAGATGCTCGCATTCCCGCCGCGCAGACAGGGATATTGAGGCCCATACAGAAGAATTTCCCATGCAACTCTCCACCTATCAGTATTCACCTGACCGTGGATGGGATAAGCCGTTAGATCCCGCTCTGGACTCCGACCAGACATGGCTGATCCTATTCGGCACATCAGACATCGATGCCTTGGCATCGGGCATGGATAATCTTCGCACAGCCTTTCCGCAGGCGATCTGGATCGGCTGCTCAACGGCGGGCGAGATCCTCGGCCCCACGCTCAGCGATCACACCCTCTCCGTGGCTGTGCTCAGATTCACCCATACCAAACTGCGCTGTGCGGTGCGTGAAATCGACGATACCCATGCCTCCTTCAAGGCGGGTACACATCTAACGCAATCATTGTCAGCACCGGACCTCAAGGGAGTGTTCGTGCTCTCCGACGGCCTGAAGGTCAACGGCTCGGAACTCGTCAAGGGACTCTCTGAGAACCTGCCGGAAAAGGTCATCGTCACGGGCGGGCTGGCCGGTGATGGCGATCGCTTCCAGAAGACCTGGGTAGTGGTGGACAAGCACCCCCGCTCCCACCATATCGTCGCGGTCGGACTGTATGGCGAACATATTGGCATCGCCCACGGCTCACGCGGTGGATGGGATGTGCTAGGCGTAGAGCGCGAGGTCACCCGCGCCGAAGGCAATGTGCTCTATTCTCTGGACGGCCAACCGGCGCTGACACTCTACAAACGCTTTCTGGGCGAACGCGCGGCGGGCCTGCCAGCCACTGGACTGCTATTTCCCCTGGCGATCCGTAACGATCTGGAAGAGGATGGCTGGACGGTGCGCACCATCCTCTCCGTCGACGAGACCAAAAACGCCATCACCTTCGCCGGCGACATCCCCCAAGGCAGCTACGTGCGCCTAATGCGAGCGAATTTTGAGCGATTGATCGACGGTGCAGCCGACGCGGCCGACAGCGTCACGCTACAGGATTATCCTGGCGGCCCTCTACTCAGTGTGGCAATCAGCTGTGTCGGGCGCAGGCTGGTGCTAGGCCAGCGCACCGAGGAGGAGATCGAGGCCTCGCTAGACGGCCTGCCACAAGGCACCGAGCAGATCGGCTTCTACTCCTATGGAGAGATATCACCCTTGGCGAGCGGGCGCTGCGACCTGCATAATCAGACCATGACCCTGAGCCTGTTTTGGGAAAAGTGAACGAAGAGCTCCACCGGCTGCTCACACGACAGCTGCGCAAACTCAGCCTGAGCCCCGACCAGCCACCTGAACCCGCATCCTGGCAGGAATTATTATCCCGAATCGACCAGGCCTATCACGACGCCGACCAGGATCGCTACACTTTGGAGCGTTCGCTCACCCTCTCCTCGGAGGAGATGCAGGCCCTCTACCAACGCCAGAAATCCTCCTACGAGACGCGCCTGCACGCGATTGTTGGCGCGCTTCACGATCTGCTCTTTCTCAACGATGAGGATGGCCTCTATCTGGAGGTGCTCACCGCGCGCAATGATCTGCTCTACCGACCTGCGGAGGAGATTAAAGGTAAGACGATCCATGACATCTTCCCGCCCGAAATGGCGGAGCAGTTCCTCTCCACGATCCACAAGGCCCTGCAGAGCCAGACCCTGCAGGTCATCGAGTACAACCTCAACATTCCATCCGGTTCCGACTGGTTCGAGGCCCGCATAATGCCCACGGAACTGATGGTTAACGGCAAACAAACCGTGATCTGCCTGGTGCGAGATATCAGCGAACTCAGGCGCTCGCGCGAAGCACTGAAGCACATGGCCACCCACGATCCGCTCACCGGCCAGGCGAACCGCAAACTATTCGAGGAGAGACTCGACCAGGCCCTCAGCCGCGCAACCCGCACCGGCCATGCCGGCACTGTCATGTTCCTCGACCTTGATCGTTTTAAGATCATCAACGATTCACTTGGCCATGCAGTAGGCGATGAGCTGCTCAAACAGGTAACCGGACGACTGAAAGAGGTGTGCCGGACGGAGGACACCATCGCGCGCCTCGGCGGTGACGAGTTCGCCCTGCTGATCGAGGATATCGACTCCAAGGCCGACGCAGAACATATCGCCGACAAGATCCTGCAGCGCTTCTCCGCACCCTTCTTTGTACAGGGGCACGATCTGGACATTACCGCCAGCATCGGCATTACCCTGTTTCCTTTGCACGGTAACGACGGGAGTGAGTTGATCAGGCAGGCGGACGCCACTATGTATTCGGCCAAGAACGCTGGACGCAACTGCTACCGCCTGTTCAACCATGCGATCTCCCAACGTGATCAGGCAGCATTCGGTCTGGAACGACAGCTGCGACGAGCAATAGTCAACGAGGAGCTGTTTCTTGAATACCAGCCTCAATTCAGACTCTCGGATGGGCAGCTGACCGGCCTCGAGGCCCTAGTGCGCTGGCGCTCTCCTGGGCGCGGCCTGATACCGCCCGGTGAATTCATCCCCATCGCCGAAACCAGCGGCCTGATCGACGAGATCGGCCTATGGGTGTTCCACAGCGCCTGTGAGCAGGCCGCCGCATGGGATAAGGAGGAGCTGGAGTATTGCAGGCTTGCCATCAACATCTCACGACGCCAGTTGATGCACAATCACCTGGGGCACTCCCTCGCCGAGGTCCTGGCAGCCACCGGCGCCCGCGCCAGCCGACTTGAGTGCGAAATTACCGAGAGCGCCGTCATCGAAGAGGCCAGTGTCGCCAGCCACAACCTGCTGGCCATGTCGCAACTGGGCCTGCAGCTAGCCATCGACGACTTCGGCACCGGTCACGCCTCACTTGCAAACCTCAAGCGCTTCCCGCTGAACCGACTCAAGATCGACCGTACCTTCGTCAATGACGTGGGACGCGATCCCGACGACGAGGCGATCATCCGCGCCACGGTCTATCTGGCGCACGGACTGGGCCTGGAGGTCATCGCAGAGGGTGTGGAAAACGAGATCCAGAAAGGTTTTCTTCGTGAGACAGGCTGTGACGAGATACAGGGCTATTTATGCGGCCGGCCGATGCCGGTGGAGCAGGCCACCGCACTGTTGCGCAAAGATTGAAGCAGCCCGCAAATAGATGGCCCTGTCGGAGCCGCTTCAGCCACTCCGAAAAATCGGGTATGGTCGCCCCATGAAATTCACTCAGGATATAAGCAGCGGCCAGAACGTGATACGCGCCTATTCAAAAGGGCATATCTCGATCAACGGGATCGCATTTGAAGAGAGCCTGATTATAACGCCGGCGACGATTATCGAGCAGTGGCGGCCACAGCGTTTCGAAGATCTGTGCGAGGATGACTTCGCAGCAGCCGTGGCCCTGGAACCGCAGCTGGTAATACTCGGCACCGGCGATCGCCACGCCTTCCCCCACCCATCGCTGCTGCGGCTGCTGGTAGAGCGGGGAATCGGCCTGGAGTCGATGTCCACCGCGGCAGCCTGCCGCACCTACAACATCCTGGTCAGCGAGGGGCGGCAGGTCGCCGCCGCACTGATCATCCGTTAGGTTCCTGGCTGATTCTCCGGCTCTGCGAGCGCCACCACACCATCAGGCTTGGGATATTTCAGCAACAGGCTGCGGGGCATCTTCTGTTGGTCGGTCTGGTGCAGCGCATCTGACTCCATGATGATCAGGATCAGTACGGTCACCATCACCGGCAGGATGCTGCCCCCTCCGACTACCGCATAGACCGCCACCTCCATCATGCCGAAGTAGGTGTAGCCGATCCATCCCGCAAAACACACCAGCAGGGCGAACATGATCATGCCAAGAAAGACACGGCTACGGGCCGCAGCCAGCTGCCAGTGGCACATCACATACCACTCATCGACCTGGCACGAGCGGCGTGCCCGCCACAGGGTATAGAAGAGCGTTATGAGCGACACAACGGGTACCAATGCGACCGGTTGCCAGAAGGAGCGCGCCACCCCCAGCGAGGCGACAAACCAGAGGATGTGGTTGCCAATCAGGTTGGTGAGGAAGACTTCATGGGGAATCTTCGCCTTGTGTGCAGCCGCTTCGGATATCTCGAATTTCATCGGGCTCAGGTAACTCAGCAGGGGAATGGGATCAGGCAACCCAAGTTACCATATCGCAACCGGAAATTTCATCTCACGCCATCGACTTCTGCATCCCCGCCGGCGCGGCCCTTGCAAATTGACAAGAGCCAAAGCGAGCCTAGCGTTGTAGAATCCCCCATTGCCGGCGGACCCGGGATCATCGATCTGCTCTCGTCCGCCTCCACAATTACCAGCCATTAGCAGAGTCAGATGGATAGAAAAATCCTCTTCGGAATCCTTGCCGCCACTCTCGTCGCCGTCAGCCTGGCCGTCATGCTGCCCGGAGGAAAGGCCCCTGACGCAGAGCCAAAACTCCCCTGGAGGATCAGCCTGGATGCGCTGGGCAACTCCCGCGTGTTCGGCCTCACCCTGGGCAAGAGCACCCTGGCGGATGCCCGTCATCTGCTCAGGGATGAAGGCAAGGTCTCACTCTTCATCTCCAAGGGCGAAGCCCCGGTGCTAGAGGCCTATTTCGAACGCATGGCACTGAGTGGCCTGAAGGCCGATTTCGTGTTCGTATTGGAGGCCGACGAGAGTCAGCTGCAGGGCTTCTATGAACGGGGGGCGCGCATCGCCCGCACCACAGAGATGACCAGCAAGGTCGATCTCGCCTTTGAGGATATGCAACAGGTGGCGCAACTGCCGATCAAGCTGATCAACTACATCCCGGTCACCAACCTGGACGAGGCGTTGATCCGCAGCCGATTTGGCGAGCCCGACTCGCAGATCCCGGAGGGTGATTCTGGGGTGATGCACTGGATCTATCCGGCGCAGGGTCTGAGTATCAGCCTCAACCCGGAGGGTAAAGAGGTGCTGCAGTACACCAACCCCGCAGCGATAGAAACGCTGATCGAATCGATCAAAAACAACGCCGCTCAACCCTCGTCCTGATCCTCGGCATCGGGCATACGCCGCTCCGGGGAGCGGCGTTTCTTCTTCGGGTCAGCATCATCGTCCATCAGGATGCGGTGGGCCTCACCCTCGAGGTCATCGAACTGCCCACTGCGGGCGGCCCAAAATAGCACCACCACCGCCACCAGGCCGAGGAAGATCATGCCCGGAATCAAACCATAGATAACTTCCATCCAATACCCCCAAGTTAATCTAATAATTCTAGCGGGAGTCGACACCGCGGAACAGGGTGCGAATGCGGGCCGCATTGCTGATCACTGCCAGCGAACTGATCGGCATCGAGATCGCCGCCACCAGCGGTGTCACCACCGCCGCCATCGCCAGCGGCACCATGATGATATTGTAGAGGATCGAGATACCGATATTCTGGCGGATGGTGCGCAGAGTGCGCCGTGACAACCCGGTCGCCAGCCGCACCTTCTCCAGCTCACTGCTCATCAACACGATATCGGCGCTGGCGATGGAGACATCGGTGCCCGATCCCATGGCAATGCCGACATCGGCGCGTACCAGCGCCGGCGCATCATTGACGCCATCCCCCACCATCGCAACCTTGTGGCCGTCCCGCTGCAGTCCGGCGATCACCTGATCCTTCTGCTCGGGCAACACCTCGGCGATCACCTCCATTCCGCCCAGACGCTCAGCGATCGCCTCCGCCGTCTGGCGCCGGTCACCGCTCAGCAGGGTCAGCTGCATCCCCTCCGCCTTCAGGTCAGCGATCAGCTGCGGCGCGTCGGGCCTGATCCGATCTTCGATGCCGATCAGCAGTTGCTCTTTGCCATCCAGCGCCAGATGGATCACCCCCACTCCCTGGGCCTGCAACTCCTGCTCGGCCTGATCCAAATTACTCAGACGCGTTACCTCTGAGCGCTCCATCCAGGCAGCACTGCCTGCAATCAACTCGCGCCCGGCCACTTCGCCGCTGATCCCCATGCCTGGGTGGTTTTTGAAACTGTTGACCGCAATCTTGCGGTAGTCGCCGCCCTGCTGTTCTACCCAGCTGAGAATCGCCTGTGCCGTGGGGTGTTCCGAGTAGCGCTCCAGTGCCGCCAGCTGGCGCAGCAGATCGACGAGCGGCTCGGGCATCGACTCATCGTCGCTAATCTGCCAGCGACCTGCTGCGCTATGAACCGCCACCAGCGACATACGCCCTTCGGTGAGGGTACCGGTCTTGTCGAACACGACATGATTGATGCTGGAGAGGCTTTCGAGCACCTCGCCGTTCTTCACCAGGATGCCATACTTGGCCCCTAGGCCGGATGCCACCGCGATCGACATCGGCGTAGCCAGACCAAAGGCGCAGGGACAGGTGATAATCAGCACCGAGGTGGCCGCCAGCAGGGCCACCTCAAAATCGGTTTGCAACCACCACAGAAAGGTGGCGCTGCCCAGCGCCAGGGTGACCGCCACGAACCAGGGCACGATCTGGTCCGCGACACACTGGATCGGCGCCTTGGAGGCCTGTGCCTCTTCTACCAGACGGATGATGCGCCCCAGCGCAGTGTCCTTGAGCGCGCCTTCGACTTCAATCTTCAGCATGCCATGGCCGTTGATGGTACCAGCTGAGACCGACGCGCCGACCCCCTTCTCCACCGGCAGCGACTCGCCGGTCAGCAGCGCCTCATCCAGGGCACTCTCTCCCTCGACGATCGTACCATCCACCGGAATTCGCTCGCCGGGACGCACCAGCACCAGTTCGCCCCGTTGCACCGCGCGGATCGGCACCAGTTCCTCCTGGTCATCGCGCAGCACTGTCGCCACTCGCGGCTGCAGATCGAGCAGGCGCTGGGTGGAAGCCACCGCTTGGCGCTTTGAGATCGCCTCCAGATAGCGGCCAACCAGTATCACAAACAGGAAGTTGACCACCGTATCGTAGTAGACATCTCCCAACTGCGAGCCGGAAAGAGTCACATAGACCGAGTAGAGGTAGGTGATGGAGGCGCCGATGGCGATTGGCAGATCCATGCCGAGGTGGAAGTTCTTCAGACCTGCCCAGGCGCCTTTGAAAAACGGATGGCCTGAGTAGAGCAAGACCGGTGTCGCTAGGGCAAAGCCGACCCAGTGAAACATGCCGCGAAACTCACCCTGGTCCGCGCCTGAGTAGAGCGCAATCGAGATCCATAGCAGGTTCATCATGCCGAAGCCGGCAAAGGCCATGCGGTAGAGCAGATTACGATTCTGCCGTTTCAGCTTGCCCTCGGCCACTTCGGGGTCGTAGGGCACCGCCGCATAGCCGATCTGCCCCAGGCGCTCGATGATGCGGGAGAGCTTCAGCTGTTGGTTATGCCACTTGAGATGCAGCCGCTTTCCCGACAGGTTGACACTGGCATGGGCAACCCCTGGCATGGCGCGCAGAGTGTGTTCGATCAACCAGACACAGGCGGCGCAGTGGATCCCCTCCACCAGCAAATGGATATCGCGCAGTTCACCCAGATCACCAACGAACTCCTCCTGCACCTCATCCAGATCATAGAGGGCGAGCTCTTTGGGCAGTTCAGGCGGCGGCGCCAGACTGGCGTCCTCCGGGGTGCGTCGATAGAAGCCCTCGAGGCCAGCCTCGTAGATCGCCTCACAGACCACTTTGCAGCCAGTACAACAGAAGTGCTGCTGCTCGTCCTCGATACGGGCGACCACATCGTCATCTGGCGGTATCGGCAGGCCGCAGTGGAAACAACCCGACTCCGGTATCGTCCCATCAGGCGTTTCGCTAGACAAAACCCGGCCCTCTAACATCTACTCTCAGGGCATCCAGTCGATACCGACCCCGATCCGCTTGGGCGTATTGAACTCATCCTCACCCCGTTTCACGCTGACCAGGATGTCCCAGGCGCCGAGCAACGGAAAGCGCAGTTCCGCTTCATAGACTCCAGGCGCCACCTGCAGCATCGGTACCGAGAAGTCCTCTGCTGCATCCGAGGGACGATAGGCGTGGAACATCACCTGATCTACCGTCACCGGCTGATCCGACTTGTCTTTGACCGTGAAACGGGCAGCAATTAGCTGGTCAACATCGATCTTGCGCGGCAGCTGGATTTTCATCTGCCAGCCCGGATCATTGGCACGCCGCTTCATCATGTTCTCTTCGTAATCCTGACCACGCTCATAAAAATCTTCATTCACCAGGCCGGGATTGTTATCCACCGCCATGAAGATCATGAACAGGTTCATCGAGAAGAAGATGGCTACCATCGCCACCCAACCGATCACCCAGGGGCTGCGCCATGCGGAATTCTTGTCTGCCATATCGTCACTAATCGTCACTTAAGCCAAAAACAGAGGGGCGGACCACTGGTCCGCCCCTGGAGCCTACTTAGTATATAGAAGTCAGTACCTTGGACCAATAAAGATACTCTCTCGCTGGGCCTTCAGTAGCTCTTCACCCAGCTGCCCCTCCACATGGAAGATGATCGGTGTCGTCTCCTGCTTGAGCAGCTTTTTCGGCACCCTCACAAAGACAGTCCGCGGGGTGACCTTGCCGTGCCGGGCGGTTGTCACCAGGTCGGCATCCACCAGGATCGCTCCGTCAATACCACTGATGCTGATCTTGGCCGGTATGTCGCCCGTCATCTTGTTGAGGATTTTGAGCGTGTATTTGTTCTGGATCGAGCCATCACTCTGCAGCACGAACAGCGGCTGACGGGAGTGAATCACCTTTATCTCGAGCGCATCGAGTGTACTCATGCCATAGCCTATCCCCAACAGGGCAGCCGTCATGATGATGCTGTAGACCCAGACCCGTGGACGCTTCAGCAACGGGCGACTTTCCTTGCCATTCAGGGCATCCAGCGACTCGTAACGAATCAACCCCGTTGGCCGACCAAGCTTCTTCATCACCGAGTCACAGGCGTCAATGCAGAGCGCGCACATGATGCAGCCCTCCTGCTGGCCATGGCGGATATCGACACCGGTCGGACAGACTGCGATGCATTGGTTGCAGTCGACGCAGTCGCCAGTCGTGCGCTCCTCTTCGGAAACACCTTTTTTCACGCGTCCGCGGGGCTCGCCACGATGGAAGTCGTAGGTTGGCACTACCGTGGTATTGTCGATCATTACCGCCTGAATACGGGCATAGGGACAGAGCCAGAAACAGGTCTGTTCACGCAGGAAACCTGCCAGCACATAGGTGCCCACGGTAAATAGGGCAATGGAGATGATGGCTGTCGAACCCAGAGTGAAGCTCACCAAATCCGCCCACAGTTGGAAGGCATCAACAAACCAGGCGACAAAGCTGATACCGGTGAGGAACCCGATAACCAGCCATAGCAAGTGCTTGGTCAGTTTGATACGGATCTTGTTGACATTCCAGGGCGCCTTGTCGAGTTTACGGCGCTTCTGAGGAGCCCCCTCCAGCTTATCTTCAATCCAGGCATAGATATCGGTCCAGACAGTCTGAAAGCAGAAAAAACCGCACCAGATACGTCCAGCCAGAGCTGTCACTACAGCCAGCAGAATCGCAAAGAACAGTAGCGTGAGGGAGAGCATCCAGAAATCCTGTGGCAGGATGGTCACGCCGAAGATATGAAACTGGCGGTTGGGAATATCAAACAGAACTGCCTGGCGATCTCCCCAGCGCAGATAGGGACCCAAAAACAGGATCAGCCAGAAGGAATTTGCATACCATTTATAGCTGCGCCATTTGCCTTTCATGCGCTTGGCATGAATGGTCTCTTCGCCGGTATTAAGCTGCCAGTGTTCCGCCTCGTCGTACAGTTCCTCCATTGAGGATTGCTGGGAAGTGCTCTTTTCTGCGCTCAACGGCCTAGCTCCTATTGGATGAAGAATAATCCAGATTGTTCCCCATCATATCCGGCAAATATCATCAAAACCAATGCGTTTTATCAATCCAAGAATCGCTCTGAAGATATCTTCAGATGTATGCAACAACACCATCAGACAAAGTGCATGGCCTCACC